>NZ_JBHWBW010000086.1:0-712 GCF_042735675.1 Kitasatospora sp. NPDC059571 | reverse complement strand
CACCGCCGCCCCACCCCAGACCATGGGGCCGGGCCGGGGGGGGGGCCCGGGCTAACACTCGCGGCCGCCGGCCCGTCGACCGTGCGGCGCACGGCCCCCGAGCGGTGCGGTTGCACCGTCTGCTGGCTGGCCATCGGACTCCCCCTCGGGTCTCACCGCTGCGGGCGCCGGCCCGCGCGCCGCCGGTCGCGGCTTCCTGACGGATGAACCGTAGGGGAAGAGGTACGGTTCCTCCGCATTGGCGAATTACGCCTAACGAGTGATGTTTTGGACCGTCATGTCCCGTACGCCCGAACGGATCGCGCGGCCCCGGGGCGGGCAGCCGGGCACCCGCAGGCCGTCGTCGGACGGCCTGCCGCCGGCCGTCACGGGGTGGTCGGCGCGCAGCTCCGCCGCGGCGCGGGCGGCCGCCGCGCAGGCCAGGGAGTCCCGTTCGGCCCGCTCGACGCCCCGTCTGGCCAGCGCGTGACCGGCCGCGGCCTCGACCCCCAGCGCCGTGGCGAGGACGACCGCGGCCGCGGCCGCGCGGAGGAGTACGGCACGGTGCAGGAACGGCACGGGCAGCCCTTTCGGCCGGTCGGGAGCGGAGGGTGGGGCGGCGTACGAACCACTGCGGGCGGACGGCTGCGCCGATCCGTCCCTCCACTCAACGCCGGTCAACCGTCCGCGATGCGCGGCGCGCCGAGTCTTCACCCGTAGGGGTGAGCAGCTC
>NZ_JBHWBW010000085.1:10212-22220 GCF_042735675.1 Kitasatospora sp. NPDC059571 | reverse complement strand
GACCTCTGGGTTATGAGCCCAGCGAGCTACCGAGCTGCTCCACCCCGCGTCGGTAGGCACGACTCTACGCCACCGCGGCCGGGCTTGGGAAATGCGTTTCCGCTCGGCGCCGCCCGCTAGGAGGAGAAGAACCTCCAGTGCCCCTCGGAGACGACCTCGACGGTGCCGTCGACCACCTTGATGGCGGTGTCGTCGTCGATCGCGTACGCCGGGTTCGGAAGGCCGGCCGCCCACCTCGTGGCGTCGGCCATGGTGTTCTCCGGCAGGGCGGGGTGGTCCAGGTGCGGGAAGATCGAGAAGTCGACGACCCCCAGTGTGCTGTCGTTCCCGGTGGGCGACTGCCACTCGACGAAGTCGTCCCCGATCCGGGGGGTCATCACCATGCTCCCGGCGCTCAGCCCCACCCAGACCTTCTCGCGGAGCGACGGCAGCAGATCGGCCAGTCCGGACTCCCGCATCCAGTGACACAGGTACAGCGCGTCGCCGCCGTTCACCAGCAGCACGTCGGCCTCGCGGACCCAGGGGACCCAGCGCCCCGGCCCGATGCTGGGCAGGGCGGTCAGCTCCAGCACGCCCAGGGACTTCCAACCGAGCTCGCACATGGGTGTCGAGGACTGTCCGGTGATGAAGCGCCATGCCCCGGCGGGGCTGCCCATGGGATGCCCGTACCCGGCCGTGGGGATGCACAGGGCGTTGGAGTCGCCGATCGGTTTGCCCAGGAGGTCGACCAGCGCGTTCCGGATGCTCGTGTTCTTGACGCCCGCGGACGTGAGAAGAAGTTTCATGGTGCTGCCTCCTGGTGCCATTCGGCTCGGTCGGACTCCCGGCGTTGACCCGGGACGCGCACCCGGGTGGGCCTCGGTCCGCCGGTCGGCTCCTGTGGTGCTACACGGTGCGCAGGACGGCGACGACCTTGCCGATGAGGGTGGCGCGGTCGGCGGGGACGGTCGGGCGGGCGGTGGGGTGCGGGACGAGCCAGGTCTGCTCGCCGTCGCGGTGGTAGCGGCTGATGGTGGTCTCGCCGTCGATGAGTGCGGCAACGAGGTCGTCGTGCTCAGCGGTGGGCTGGCGACGGACCATGACGAGGTCGCCGCCGTTCACGGCGCCTTCGGCCGCAGGCGTGCCGGCCGGGGAGCCGACGCGGACGGTGAGTGCGATCAGGTCGCCGTCGCCGACGATCCGACGGGGCAGGTGCAGCACGTCCGCGTCGTGCATCGTGGTCGTCGGGCTGCCGACCTCGCTGTGGCTGACCAGGGGGACGGCGACGGAGCCGTGCACGGGGTCGGCGGGTGGTGAGGTGGGGCGGGCGCGGGTGAGGCGGTAGGTACGGGTGCGCTGGGGGTCGGCCTCGACGTACCCGAGGTTCTGCAGACGGTTGAGCTGGTGAGCGACCGAGGAGCTGCTGGAGAGGCCCACGGCCCGGCCGATCTCGCGCATGGTGGGCGGATAGCCGCGGGCGGCGGTGTGGTCGGCGATCACCGCGAGGATCTCCCGCTGCCGGTCGGTCAGGCCGTCCCCGCCCACCACGCGGCGTCGGCCGCGCGTGAGCGCCCCCGGACTGTGTGCCATGCCCTGTCCCTCCTGGTGATCGTGGCCGCGACCTCGACGGTAGCGGGCAGGACTGACAGCGCCCGGTGAGGAATGCGCACACGGGAATCGGTGGATGGCGGGCGGTCGGCGTCAGTCGCGGCCGAAGGGGCCGGACGAGGGGGTGCCGGGGGCAGGCGTGGACGAGATCGTGACGCGTGCAGAAACGGCGACGGAGGGCTCGTCAGACCTCCGGTGCGGCCGCCCTGATCGCGCGGTCGAGGAGGCGATCGCAACCGCCTCGGCGCTCGGGTTGTCACTCGGTGCGGCCAGGGCCAGTTGGTGGGGGCAGGTCAGAAGCCCGGCGCCTGGTAGCCGTTGAGGTACCAGAAGGCGGCGGTGTACCAGAGCAGGGCGATCGCCACCACGAGGGCTCCCCCGGCCAGGGGCACCGCCCAGCCGGGCAGCCGGCGGTGACGGACGACGATGACCTTCGCGGCGAACGCGCCGTAGAGGAAACAGCCGGCCAGGGAGTGCAGGGCCACCCGGGTGTCGGTCAGCTGGACCCCGTAGGCGGTGATGCAGTGCTCGGCGATCGGGAGGGAGAGCAGGAAGGCGAGCAGACCGATGAAACGGTGCACCCGGCCGACCCGGCGTGGAGCGGCAGGCAGGCCGGGCAGGCGGCCGTACATCCACAGGGCGAGCAGCAGCTGGATCAGCGCCAGGCCCAGCAGGGCGGTGCCGAGCCGGGCCTTGAGCTGATTGGCGTCGTCGCCCTGGTTCCCGAAGAGGCTGCTGGTGTAGTCCGGGGTGTGGGCCCGGCCGAACCACAGCAGCCCACCGGTCACGGCCAGTGGCAGGAGAGCCCAGAGTGCGCCGTAGGGGGGTCGGCGCCCGCCGGGACGGTCGAGTCCGGCCACGTGATCAGCCGGCCTCGGATGCGGTCGTGTTGCCGCGTCCGATCGGGCCGATGCTCGGGTGCCCGCTCGCGTTCGGTGCGACGGCAGGGTGACGGTGTCTCATCGGGCTCTCTCCGGCCGGTCCTGGAATGGCTCCACCGTACGCCCGCGCACATCCGGGGGGTCCGTGCGGCGCGCCCACGGGTACGCGAAACGGGGGTGCGAGTCCGACCGGACCGGCCTCGGGTGGGCCGCCCGTCAGTCGTTGTCGATCTTGTTTCCGGCGGGGTTGAGCACGTACCACTTGGCGCCGAAAGCGGTGGATCCCTGACCGTTGGTGTCGCCAGGACTGTGGTCGCCGGCGAAGTAGTACAGGGGGTGACCGTGGTAGGTCACCTCGATGCTGTGATCGGCCCGGGTGAGGGTGCCGAGGTCGGCTGCGGTGACCCCGGTGCCGGCCTGCGGGGCGCCCGTGGTGGTCAGCGGCGGCCAGGCGGCGGCGCAGGCGCCGTCGCAGTTCGACATGGTCGGCGCGTCCTTCTCGAAGAGGTAGAGAGTACGGCCGTGCCCGTCCGAGAGGACCATGCCCTGATTGGAGGTGTGCACGGCAACGACGGCCCCGCCGGAGCCGGACGGACTCGCGGGCCGGGAGGACTGGGTGCCCGTCGAAGCGGGCGGGGCGGGCGCGGAACTGCTGCCGCTGCTGCACGCTGCAGCCCCCACGGCGATGGCGGGCAGCACCGCAACTGCCCAGGCAAAACGGCGCATGATCGATGTTCCTTCCGGCGGGCCGTCGGTCCCGATGCGGTGGCCTGAGAAGCGGCCCAACCTTCAGTACGCAGCGGAGTCCGCCCGTGTTCACCCAGCACCCGAGGAAAACGACGCAGCCGATACGTGCGGACCATCGAGCGCAGCCCAGCCGGCCGAAACCCCACCGTCCTCGACCGGCCCCCGGCCGCGGGCAGTGACGACCGGGTCGGGCGGGCCCGCGCGATGTGCCAGGTCGTCGCACGGGGGCCACTCGTCTCGGTGGTTCGTCGGCGACCGACCGCGGTCAGGGCGACCGTCGACGCCTGCGGATGCGGTACAGCATGCAGCGGCGGCGCGGCCCTTCGGGTGCGCTCGGGTCCTCGAAGTCGTCGGCCGGTTCGTGGGTCATGCCGAGCCGGCGCATCACGGCCTGGGAGCGGAGGTTGCCGGCGGTGGTCGATGCAGCGATCTCCGGCAGGCCGAGGGTGTCGAAGCCGAATGCCAGGCAGGCCGACGCGGCCTCGGTCGCGTAGCCGTGGCCCCATGCCGAACGCGTCAGCCGCCACCCGATGTCCACCCCGGTGAACGGCACTCCCTCGTCCACGTCGTCCGGGCCGTTGCATCTGACGGGCAGTCTCCCCCGCATCCAAGCGGCCTCCGCACTGGCCGAAACCCCGAACATGCAGCGGCCGGCGGCCGGTTCGGATGTCGTGTTCGTACGGGGCGAACGGTGCGACGGGCGGCCGGGTGACGGACGTGCGCCGCGTTCAGTACGCGTTCTTGATGACGAAGTACGAGCCGCGGATGGTCCCGGCGAGCTTCGACTTCTGCCGTGCGAACTTGAACCGCTCGGCGAGCTCCGCCGGGACCTCCATCCCGTCCGAGAGCTTGAACCCGACCGCGCGCTTCCCGGCGTCGTCGATGGTGTACATCACGTTGACCGACAGTCCGTTCTCGTAGAAGACGTAGGCCATGCGGATGCCCTCGACCTCGAAGGACGTGGCTTCGAGGGGCCGGGACGCGATGACGATCTCACGCTCTTCCCGGAGGATGCGGTGCACCCAGTCGATGACCTCTGGGGCTTCGCCCGCCGGCTCCACCGTGAAGACGTGGTCGTACTTGTTCTTGAAGTAACGGGCCTCGTTCGCCCGCAGGCCGGCGAGCGCCTCCGCGACGGGCGACGACTCCAGACCGACCGTCGAGACGGTGTGGAAGTCCACGGCGTAGGTCATGGCGGATCCTCTCTCACTGACACGGGCGAGCGCCCGGCCCCGGCCGGGCGCAGGGCCGGCACGCCCGGGGCCGCTCCTCGGGGCGCTCCGCAGGGGTGCCCTGCGGCGATCTTATGCAGCAGGGTCGCATGTGAGGGGCCGACGGGGCGGAGAGCTGCGGCGGAAGTGTGCTGTGCACATCCGGCCGAACGACTCCTCGGGCGATGGCTCGTCAGCCGGCCGCACCGCACCGCTCCGTGTCGATCTCGGCGAGGGTGTCCTCGTTGTAGCGCGCCCCGTGGACGGTCGTGGAGTTGAGGACCCTTCCGGCCGCGTCCAGCGCCTCGCCCGGAGGGGCGAGGTCGAGAACGGCGAGGTTCTCCCGCAGATGGGCGACGGACCTCGTTCCGGGGATGGCGACCACGTGGGGCGCCCGGGCGAGGACCCAGGCGAGCGCCAGTTGGGCGAGGGTGCATCCGGCGTCCCGGGCGATCCGTTCGAGGGCGCGGCGGAGCGCCAGGTTGGCGGGGTAGTTCCGGGCGTCGAAGCGGGGCATCGTCCGGCGGATGTCGCGGGCCGGGAGCCCGTCCGGGTCGGGCGGCGCCGAGGTGAGGAATCCGCGGGCCAGCGGGCTGAAGGCGACCAGGGCGACACCCAGCTCGCGGGTCGCGCCCAGGGTGCCCTGTTCGGGGTTGCGCGACCAGAGGCTGTACTCGTTCTGCAGCGCGGCGATCGGGTGCACCGCATGGGCGCGGCGCAGCGTGGCGGCGGAGGCCTCGGAGAGTCCCAGGGCACGTACCTTCCCGGCCGCCACGAGCTCGGCCATCGCTCCGATGCTCTCCTCGACCGGGACGCGCCGGTCGATGCGGTGCAGGTAGTAGAGGTCGATTGTGTCGGTGCGGAGCCGGGCGAGCGCCTCGTCGGCGGTGCGTCGGAGGGTCTCGGGGCGGCCGTCGATGACACGCCGGCCGCCGACGCCGGTCATCCCGCACTTGCCGGCCAGCACGATGCGGTCCCGGTGGCGGGCGGGCACCCGGGCGAGGACGCGGCCGAGCAGTTCCTCGTTGGCGCCGAAGCCGTAGAGGGCGGCGGTGTCGAGGAGGGTGACGCCCTCGTCGAGGGCGGTGCGGAGCAGGTGCTCGGCGGCCTCGGGCGTGGGCGGGGTGTCGTAGGCGTGGCTGAGGTTCATGCAGCCCAGGCCGATCGCCGGCACGTCGAAGGGGCCGATGCGGCGCGGGGTGCGGCCGGGGCCGGCCGTGGGGGTCGCGGTCACGGGTTCACGGCAGCGGTGAGCTGCTCCTCGAGGGCTGCGAGCGTCCGGTAGCAGGGCAGGACCTGGGCGAGGGAGGCGTTCGGCTCGCGGCCCTCGCGGATCGCGGCGACGAATTCGCGGTCCTGCAGTTCGATGCCGTCCATCGAGACGTCGACGCCGCTGACGTCGATCGGTTCGTCCGTACCGGTGGTGAGGTCGTCGTACCGCGCGAGGTAGGTGCCGGTGTCGCCGATGTAGCGGAAGAACGTGCCGAACGGCCCGTCGTTGTTGAACGACAGCGACAGCGTGCAGATGGCTCCGCTCGCGGCGCGCAGCTGGATCGACATGTCCATCGCGATGCCGAGGTCGGGGTGGACGGGGCCCTGGATCGCGTTGGCCCGGACGATCGGCGAGCCGGTCTGGTGGGCGAAGAGGTCGACGGTGTGCGCGGCGTGGTGCCACAGCAGGTGGTCGGTCCAGGAGCGCTGCTGCCCGAGGGCGTTGAGGTTGGTGCGGCGCATGAAGTAGGTCTGCACGTCCATCTGCTGGATGCGGTACTCGCCGGCCCGGATCCGCTGCCGGATCCACTGGTGGCTGGGGTTGAAGCGGCGGGTGTGGCCGGCCATGGCGACGAGCCGGGTGCGCTGCTGGGCCGTGAGGCACGCCTCGGCGTCGGCGAGGGAGTCGGCGAGCGGGATCTCGGTCTGGACGTGCTTGCCGGCGTCGAGGCAGGCGATGGTCTGTTCGGCGTGCATCGGGGTGGGGGTGGCGAGGATGACGGCGTCGACGTCGTCGGCGGCGAGCACCTCGTCCAGGGTGGCGACGCCGCGGCCGATGCCCTGTTCGGCGGCGAACTTCCGGGCGCTGTCGAGGGTGCTGCTGACGACGGCGGTCACCTCGACGCCGTCGATCCGCCGGAGGGCGGCCGCGTGCTTGGCGCCGAAGGCGCCGCCGCCGGCGAGCGCGATGCGGACGGTCTGCTGGTCGGTCATGTCATTCCTCCTCGGCGGGCGCCCCGGCCCGCTGCTGGTTCTCCAGGATCAGGTGGCCGACGGCGGTGTTCGACGCCGGCACGTGGTAGAAGCGGTGCTTGACCTCGACCGCTCCGGTGTCGTCGATGTCGCTCATCGCCCCCCGGGCGATCAGCCACATGACCAGCTCGATGCCCTCGGAGCCGGCCTGTTCGACGTAGTCGAGGTGCGGCAGCTGCGCCAGGCCGGTCGGGTCGTCGACCAGCCGGTCGAGGAAGGCGTTGTCCCAGGCGCGGTTGATGAGTCCGGCGCGGGGGCCCTGCAGCTGGTGGCTCATGCCGCCGGTGCCCCACACCTGGACGTTCAGCGGCCTGTCGTAGGACTCGATCGCCCGGCGCAGCGCCCGGCCGAGGTTGAAGCACCGCTCGCCGGAGGGCACCGGGTACTGGACCACGTTGACGTGGAACGGGATCACCTTGCACGGCCACGCCTCGACGTCGCCGAACATCAGCGACAGCGGGACGGTCAGGCCGTGGTCGACGGTCATCTCGTTGACCAGGGTGAGGTCGAAGTCGTCCCGGATGAGCGAGTGCGCGATGTGTGCGGCGAGGTCGGGGTCGCCCTCGATGCCCGGGACGGGGCGGGGGCCGTAGCCCTCGTCGGCGGTGGGGTAGGCGGCGCCGGTGCCGAGGACGAAGGTCGGGATCAGCGACAGGTCGAAGGTGCTGGCGTGGTCGTTGTAGACCAGCAGGACCACGTCGGGGAGGTTCTCCCGGGCCCACTGCCTGGAGTACTCGTAGCCGTCGAAGACCGGCTTCCAGTAGGGCTCTTCGGTCTTGTGGTGGTCCATGGCCGCGCCGATCGCCGGCACGTGGGAGGTGAAGACGGCGGCGGTGATGACGGCGTGCTCGGCCGGCGGGGCGGTGTCGGCGTGGGCCGCCTCCAGGACGGCGTGGTCGATCCGGTTGCCCTCGACGGAGCGGCCCCCGCCGAGCATCATGTCGCGGTACTCCTGCTCGGTCATGCCGGTCATCGAGCCCGCCATCTGCTGGAAGGACAGCCCGAGGGTGGCTCCCCACTTGGCGAGGAAGTAGATGTTGCCGCCCTCGCGCATCGCGGCGTTGAGGTCGCGGTCGAGCAGGGCCTGCTTCTGCTCCTCGCGCAGCGGCCACGCGTCGAGGTAGGCGCGTTCGTCGGCGAGGTAGCGTTCGCGGTTCTCCGCGGTCATCAGAGACATGCAGAACTGGTTGAGGTGGTACCCCTTGGCGGACTGCTCGGCGTCGAAGATGGTCGTCCCCGGGACCAGCCGGTAGGACTTGTCCAGCGTCATGCTGGGGGCTCCAATCGTGCGGTGGGTCGGCCGGCCCGCGGACCGGTCGGCCGGCGGGTCAGTCCGTGTCCGCGTCCGGCCAGTAGAGGCGCATCGGGTTGGCGACGAGCAGCTTGTGCTGCAGCTCCGGCGTCGGGGCGATGTGCGGGACGACATCGACGAGCAGGCCGTCGTCGGGCATGTGGTCGGTGAGGTTGGGGTGCGGCCAGTCGGTGCCCCAGAGCACCCGGTCGGGGAACTCCTCGACGATGCGCCGGGCGAACGGGACGACGTCGCGGTAGGCGTGCTGCTCGCCGTCCAGCGCCGGCGGTCCGCTCACGGAGAGCCGTTCGGGGCAGGTGACCTTGCACCAGATGTCGGACCGCGCGCGCAGGAGGCCGAGGAACGCCTCGAAGCCGGGGCCGTACGGATCCTCGGTGACGTCGGGCCGTCCCATGTGGTCGACGACCAGCGACACGGGGATCGAGAGCAGGAAGTCGCGCAGCTCGGCGAGGTCGGCCGCCTCGAAGTAGACGACGGCGTGCCAGCCGTACGGGGCGATGCGTGCGGCGACGTCGAGCAGGTCCTGCTGTGGCGCGGCGTCGACGAGCCGTTTGACGAAGTTGAACCGCACGCCGCGGACGCCGGCCTCGTGCAGCTCGCGCAGCTCCGCGTCGGTGATCCCGGGGCGCACGGTGGCGACTCCGCGGGCCAGGCCGCCGGAGGCGCGCAGGGCGTCGACCATGGCCCTGTTGTCGGCACCATGGCAGGTCGCCTGGACGACGACGTTCCGGGCGAGGCCCAAGTGGTCTCGCAGGGCGAAGAGTTGCTCCTTGGACGCGTCGCAGGGGGTGTACTTGCGCTCGGCGGCGAACGGGAACTCGGCCGCCGGACCGAAGACGTGGCAGTGCGCGTCGACGGCGCCCTCCGGCAGCCGGAACTGCGGGCGGCTGGGAACGGCGTACCAGTCCAGCCAGCCGGGGGTCTTCTCGAAGGTCGTCGTCATCGCTCGCTCCTCGTCTCCCGGTCCTCGTAGCGCAGGCCGAGTGCGGCCAGCGGGCCGCGCATGCCGTACAGGTCGAGGCCGAGCTCGCCGGCCCGGAACCGGGCGCGCTTGCCCTCCTCGGCGGCCTCGCGCCGGGCCGCGGTCGCGGCGACCTCGGCGGCCCGCTCGCGCGGGACCACCACGACGCCGTCGCCGTCCGCCACCACCACGTCGCCGGGCCGGACGAGCGCGTTGGCGCAGACCACCGGCACGTTGACCGAGCCGAGCGTGGCCTTGACCGTGCCCTTGGCGTTGACCGCCCGGGCGAAGACGGGGAAGTCCATCTGCTCCAGGTCGGCGGTGTCGCGCACGCCCCCGTCGATGACCAGGCCGGCGGCGCCGCGGGCGCGGAAGGAGGTGGCGAGCAGCTCGCCGAAGAAGCCGTCCTCGCTCTCGGTCGTGCAGGCCGCGACGACGATGTCGCCCGCGCGGATCTGCTCGGCGGCGACGTGCAGCATCCAGTTGTCGCCGGGCTGCAGCAGGACGGTCACGGCAGTCCCGCACAGCCGGGCCTTCGGGTAGACCGGGCGCAGGTACGGGCGCATCAGGCCGGTTCGGCCCATCGCCTCGTGGACGGTGGCCGTGCCGAAGGCGGAGAGCGCGGCGACGGCCTCGGGATCGGCGCGGGTGATCGCCGTGCGGACGACGCCGATGTCGGTGTGTTCCATGGTTCTTCTCCCGGGGTCAGCGGCCGGCCGCGGCGAGGCGGGCGGCGAGGCGGGGGTAGGTGCGCAGGGCGTTGCCGGAGAGGACGGCGGCCCGCTCCTGCGCGGAGAGGTGGGGGGTGGCGTCGACGTACCGCTTGGTGTCGTCGTAGTGGTGGCCGGTGCGCGGGTCGATGCCGCGGACGGCGCCGATCATCTCGCTGGCGAAGAGGAGCGCCCGGTCGGGGATGACCTGGGTGAGCAGGTCGATCCCGGGCTGGTGGTAGACGCAGGTGTCGAAGGAGACGTTCTCCAGCAGCTCCTCCGGGTCGGGCCTGCCGAGCGCCGCCGCCAGGCCGCGGAACCGGCCCCAGTGGTAGGGCACCGCACCGCCGCCGTGCGGGATGACGAACCGCAGGGTCGGGAAGTCGGCGAACAGGTCGCCCTGGATCAGCTGCATGAACGCCGTGGTGTCGGCGTTGAGGTAGTGGGCGCCGGTGGTGTGGAAGGCCGGGTTGCACGAGGTGCTGACGTGGATCATCGCGGGGATGTCGTACTCGGCCATCGCCTCGTAGAGCGGGTACCAGCTGCGGTCGGTCAGCGGCGGGGCCGTCCAACGGCCGCCCGACGGGTCGGGGTTGAGGTTGACCGTCACCGCGCCGAGCTCCTCGACGGCTCGGCGCAGCTCGGGCAGGCAGGTGGCGGGGTCGGCGCCGGGCGACTGCGGGAGCATCGCGCCCATGGCGAAGCGGTCGGGGTGGAGCGTGCTGACCCGGTGGACCAGGTCGTTGCAGATCCGCGCCCACACCGCGGAGACCCGGAAGTCGCCGATGTGGTGGGCCATGAAGCTGGCCCGCGGGGAGAATACCGTCAGGTCGATGCCGCGCTCGTCCATGAGCCGCAGCTGGTTGCCCTCGATCGCCTCGCGCAGGTCGTCGTCGGTGATGGCCAGGTCGTCGGGGTCGGGTGCGTCGCCGGGGGTGCCGGCCGCTGCGACCTGACGGTCCCGCCAGGCGGCCAACTGCGGTGGTGCGGTGGTGAAGTGGCCGTGGCAGTCGATGATCACGGGGTGCTCCTGATGGTCGTTCGAAGGCGGGCACGGGCCGGTGCGGGGAGGCCGTGCAGAAGGCCGGTGCGGGTCTGGCCGGTGCGGGCCGGGACGGTGCGGGTCAGGCCGGTGCGGCGGTGGGCCAGCCGGTGTACTGCTCGGCGAGGTAGGTGCGGCCGGCACGGGTGCCCGCCACGTTCTCGAGCTCGCCGAGGCGGCGGCGCAGGTCGAAGGGGGTGCCGCCGGGGTCGTTGTGCAGCAGCCGGGTCATCCAGGAGGAGAAGTTCTGGGCCCGCCAGATCCGTTGGAGCGCGCGCGGCTGGTAGTCGTCCAGGGCGGTGTCGCCCTCGCCGCCGAGGGCCCGCAGCAGGACGTCGGCGAGCACCTTCACGTCGTGCAGCGCGAGGTTGAGTCCGCGGGCGCCGGTCGGCGGCACGGTGTGCGCGGCGTCGCCCGCGAGGGCCAGCGAGCCCCAGCGCACCGGCTCCTGCACGGACGAGCGGAACCGCAGCACCGTGCGCTCCAGGATCGGCCCCTCGTTGAGGCGGAAGCCGTCCCGGCCCGCCACCCGGGCCTGGAGGGTCTCCCAGATGCGGTCGTCGGGCCAGGCGTCGACGGACTCGCCGGGGGTGCACTGGAAGTACATCCGCTGCACCGTCTCGGTGCGCCGGCTGATCAGCGCAAAGCCGTGCTCGGAGTGGGCGTAGACCAACTCGGGTGCGCTCGGCGGGGCTTCGGCCATGATGCCGAACCAGGCGAACGGGTACTCCTTGCCGTAGCGGACCCGCCGGTCCTCGGGCACCAGGTCGCGGCACGTGCTCCGCGAACCGTCGGCGCCGACCACGTATCGCGCCCGGATCTCGTGGCGGGTCCCGTCCGGCGCGGTGCAGCGGACCCGGGGGTTGTCGGTGGTGACGTCGAGGACCTGGGTGTCCTTGATGCCGAAGAGGACCGTGCCGCCGTCCCGGTCGCGGGCGTCGGCCAGGTCGGTGAACACGTCGGTCTGCGGGTAGAGCCAGGTGGACGCGCCGACCAGGTCCTTGAAGTGGATGCGGTGCGGCCGGCCGCCGAAGCGGAGTTCGATGCCCTCGTGCTCGTGGCCCTCGCGCAGCACGCGGTCGGACACGCCGGTCTCGACCAGGTCCCGGGCCGCGCCGGCCTCCAGGATGCCGGCCCGGTGGGTGGTGGCGATCTCGTGCCGGGTGCGGGTGTCGACCACGACCGTGTCGACGCCGGCGCGGCCGAGCAGGTGGGCCAGCATGAGGCCGGCCGGGCCGCCGCCGACGACGGCGACGGGTTACGGGGTGTCGGGGGAGAGGGGTGGCTCGGCCCATGCCAAGCCGGTGCCGCAG
>NZ_JBHWBW010000085.1:1520-10202 GCF_042735675.1 Kitasatospora sp. NPDC059571 | reverse complement strand
CGGGGCGGGGGGGGGGTGTCCCCCCGGCGGGTGTCGCGGGCGGGGCGGCGGGGCGGGGGGGCGTTTATGCGGCGGGGGGGGCCGGCGCCGACGACGGCGACGGGTACCGAGGTGACGGTGTCGATGGTGGCCTCGGCCATGGCATCTCCTGAGCGGCTGCGAGCGTCCGGAACACCCCGAACGCTGGCATCCGGGGCCGCAGCCGGTCAGCACCACTTCCGTCAGGCGGAAGTGGTGCCTGGATCAGACCGTGGCACGGGCGCGCCGGCCGAGCTCCTCGGAGATCCCCTGGACGGCCCTCAGCAGCGGCTCCCGCAGCCCGCGGGCACGGCTCGCGCTGCGCGCCGCGATGACGATGCCCAGCGCGGCACTGACCGGGCCGGACCGGCCGATCCGGACGGGTGCGGCCACCGCGACCGTGTCCTCGGAGAGCTGCCGGTCGCTGACGAAGACCTGCTCCCGGCGGATCCGGCCCAGCTGGGCGCGCAGGGTCCTCGGGTCGGTGACGGTGTGCGGGGTCCAGGCCCGCAGCGGTGCTTCGAGGACCGCCTCCTGGACGTCGCCGGGGGCGTGCGCCAGCAGCACCCGGCCCATCCCGGTGGAGCCGATCGGGAAGCGCGAGCCGACCATGGTCAGCAGTTCCACCGACCGGTGGCCGGCGATCCGTTCGACGAAGACGAGCTCGGTGCCCTCGCGCACCGCGAGCTGGATGTTCTCGTGCGTCGCCTCGTACAGGTCCTGCATGAACGGCAGCGCCACGTCGCGCAGGATCTGGGTGCGGGGGCAGCCCGAGGCGATCTCCCAGAGCCGCAGCCCGACGTGCCAGGAGCCGTCCTCGCCGCGTTCCAGCGCGCCCCAGGCCGCGAGCTCGGCGACCACCCGGTGCGCGGTGCTCAGGGCCAGGCCCGTACGCTGGGCGATCTCCGACAGCGTCTGCGACTGGCAATCGCGGCCGAACGTCGAGAGGACCTCGAGAACTTTTCCAGCCGCCGTGCTCCGGGTTTCGCTCACGCGGTCAGTGTCGCAGAGAGGCATCGGGCCGCCGTCCACCCGTCGCAGCATCGGCCGCGCAGTAAGGAGACGACGTGGACCGAGAGATCACCGGACTGTCATCGATGGCGACGCGGCAGCTCCTGGCCGAGCTGTGCGGACGGCTCCGCAGCGACCGCGGCACCGCGGTGCGGTTCGAGTCCGCCGGCGGGGTCGAGGTCGTGCGCCGGGTGCGCGAGGGCGCCGCGGCCGACCTGCTGGTGCTCTCCGAGGACGCACTGGCGGCGCTGGAGCGCGAGGGGCACCTCGCGGCGGGCACGCTGCGCCCGCTGTGGGTCTCCCAGGTCGTCGCCGCCGTGCCGAACGGATCGCCGGCGCCTGCCCTCGACTCGGCGGCCGACCTGCGGGCCGCTCTGCTGGCCGCACGGCGGATCGCGTACTCCACGGGCCCCAGCGGCACTGCCCTGGTCGACCTGACGGCACGGCTCGGTCTCGCCGACGTGCTCGCACCGCGGCTCGTCCAGGCACCGCCCGGGGTGCCGGCCGGCAGCCTGCTCGCCTCCGGCGCGGCCGACCTGGCCTTCCAGCAGCACAGTGAACTGATGGACCTGCCCGGCGTCACCGTCGTCGGTCCGCTGCCCGGCGACACCGCGATCAGCACGACGTTCAGCGGGGCCGTACTGACCGCCTCCACCGAGCCGGCCCGGGCCGCCCGCGTCCTCGGCCTGCTCGGGTCGGACGAGGCATCGGCGGCCGCCCGCGCCAAGGGCATGCGGCCCGCCTGACGCCTCGCCCGGCGGAGCGCCGGTGCCGACGACCGGAGGGCCGACGAGCGCGGTGGCCGGCCATCGGCTGCCGCCGACCATGGCGGCGCAGGCGCATCGTCCGTTTTGGCCGTCGCGGACGCCGGCGCCCGAACACGCCGTCATCGCCGTCGGCAGCGCCCCGGGCTGACGGACCGCCCGCGACGGGGGCCGCCGGCCTCAGCCGAGCTTGCGCAGGCCGTCCAGCAGGGCCTGGCCGCCGGGGCTGCCGAATCCGGTGCAGGCGTCCCATCCTGGCCCGGAGCCGAACGCGCCGTTGGCGCCGAGGGTGATGTCCCGCAGCACGCCGTCCGACAGCTTGGTGTACAGCAACGGGTTGAGGAAGCCCACCTGCGCGCCGAGCCCCTGGTTGACCCGGGCCAGCAGCGCGGACCACTGCGGGGCGGCCGCGCTGGTGCCGCCGATCGTGTACAGGGTCCGGCCGTCCACGCTGAGGATCATCACGCCGGTCACCGGGTCGGCGAGCCCGGACACGTCCGGCACGCCTCGCCCGGCGATGTGCGGAAGGTCGGGCGTCAGTGGCAGGTTGACGGTGTGCTGCCACGGGGGCACGGGGAACACCCGGCTGACCCCGCCGCCGGTGGAGCTGTCGGGGCCGTCGTCCCAGACGATCTCGGCGGCGATGGTGCGGTCGTCCTGCGCGAAGAGCCGGGTCCCGCCGACGCCCAGCACGTGCGGGCTGGAGGCCGGGAAGTCGGCGTGCGAGCGCGGGGCGAGGTTCAGTTGCCGGACGAGGTCCGGCGGGATGTCGCCGGAACCGTTGTCGCCGCTGGCGCAGCAGATGCTGACATTGCCCGCGGCGGCCAGCGTGAAGGCCTGGTCGGTGTGCGTGACCCCGGACGCGGTCCAGGCCAGGCCCGGGGCGTCCTCGGGGTTGCCGTAGCTGCAGGAGACCACGGAGGCCCGGTGGTCGCTGACGATCCGGTTGATCACGTCCACCCAGCCCTGCTCGGTGAACCTGCTGAAGTAGACGACGATCTTCGCCTTGGGGGCCAGCGCGCCGATCACCTGGAGGTCGAGCATGATCTCGATGGTGACGTCGCTCGGATCGGTGTTGGCGGCGATGTCGCCTCCGGGCTCGTTGCCCGGTCCGTGCACGACCACGTTGGTGATCTGCGGCGGCGGGTCGATGTGCAGCACGTTGTGGAAGTAGGTGTTCAGGGCGGTCTGCGAGTAGCCGCCCGACGGTCCGCTCGTGGTGTCCCCGTTGAACGCCAGCACGGCGATGGTCTGCCCGCTGCCGTCGGTGCCGGTGGGGTAGTCGTAGAGCCGGTCCAGGGCGTTCGGCAGGAAGGTGCCGATCGGCATGCCCATCGCCGCCTCGTCGACCGTCAGCGTGGTCGCCGCCGGGGGTCGCCGGGTCATCAGGCTGTTGCCGATCGGCCGGTTGTCGAGGCCGAACACGCCGGTGACCACGTCGCCGAGATCGGCCGGCACGTGGATCGAGCCGACCCGGCCGCGGTAGGTGCGCCAGCGTTCGTTGCGGTCCTGGTACTGGTAGCGGGCCAGCGGCACCTGGAAGGCGTCCGCGAAGTCGCCGACCGTGCCCTCCAGTTCCACGCTCCGGGCCAGTTCGTCCACCCGGCCCACGGCCAGGTTCCGCTCGGCGGCGAACTCGCGGACGGCGGCCACGTCGGCGGGAGAGGCACGGTTGACGTCCGCCAACTGGGCCGCGGTCGGCGCCTCGCGCTCGGTCGGCGGGGTCATCGCCAGGTCGAGCACGTCGGGCATCGGTGGGGCGCCAGGGTCGCGCCGCAGGTAGACGGTGACGGTGATCTCTTCGTTGGGGTTGACCGGACCGGCCACGCTCGCGCCGCGGCGCGGAACCCGGTGGCTGTCCGGCAGGGTCGTGTACTGGCTGTGCGACATGGTGTCTCCAGCGGTGGGACCGGGGCGGGAGGTCGGGCTCCACCCGGTCGACGGCCGTGGTGCGGAGGCCCGCCCTCATCGGGCCGCCCCCGCCGGTGCGCCGGATACCGGCGCGTCGGGCGTCGTCAGGCGTCCTCGCTCACGACACACGCTTCTCTTGTCCACGTAATGCCGAAATGTACTTTGTATACTCAGATTCTCCCCCGGTGAACGGAGGAGTCAAATGCTCCAGGGGTCGGGCCGGCGCGGGGCCACGATGCCGAAGGAGGCGATCGTGAGCAGCAACGAGAGCGGTGAGCGGAGCGGACAGGGCGCGTCCTCCGCCCGGCGCGGCGGGGCTCCGTCCGGGCGCAGCGCCTCCGAGCCCGGGCGCGGCCGGCTCACCCGGGCACGGGTGCTGGCGGCGGCGGTCGCCCTGGTGGACCGCGCGGGCATGCCGGCACTCACCATGCGGCGGCTGGCTACCGACCTGGGCGTGGAGCCGATGGCGCTCTACCGCTACGCCGCCAGCAAGGACGCGCTGCTCACCGGCATGA
This sequence comes from Kitasatospora sp. NPDC059571, assembly GCF_042735675.1. Taxonomy (NCBI): domain Bacteria; kingdom Bacillati; phylum Actinomycetota; class Actinomycetes; order Kitasatosporales; family Streptomycetaceae; genus Kitasatospora; species Kitasatospora sp. NPDC059571. The sequence goes on along the minus strand of NZ_JBHWBW010000085.1, from coordinate 5,983 downwards.
TCGAGGCCTTCTACGCGGAAGTGAACGAGCGGCTCGGCCCGGTGCCGCCGGATGTCGACTGGCGTGCCGAGGTCCACCGGATCGCCGCAGTGTTCTGTGCGGTGGCCGACACGCATCCGGCCATGCTGCCGCTGGTGATCGCCCGGCCGCTCTCCGTCCCGCTGGCCCGACGGCCGACCTCGATGCTCCAGCTGAACGAGCGCCTCCTCGTCCTGATCGGCCGGGGCGGCTTCGACGGCGCCGAGGCACTGTGGATCTACCGCGCCCTGGTGGGCTGGATCCTGGGCTACCTCTTGGTCGACAAGCGGCAGATCGTCGACAACCCCGACGAACCCGAACCGCTGCTGCGGCTCGGCCTGCACCGCCTCCCGGCCGCCGAGTACCCGCGGCTGCGCGCACTGGCCCCGCTCCTGGCCGATCACGACGCACCGGCGGAACTGGCGGCCGGGCTCGACATCCTGCTGGACGCCCTGACGGCCGGGCACTGACGGCCGCAGGGCGGCGGGTGCGCCACGGCGGGTGACGGACCGTCCGCCCGGCCGGGCTCGCTCCGGGCAGTCGGTCTCGCCACCACCGCGGCCGCCAACGACCCCTGGCGGGCTTTACCCCGCTCCGCGCGTCCGGGCCGGCGCTCGGCGGATCCCCCGGCCCCGCGGCGGCCACGACGGTCGGCGGCCGGCGGGGAGCTCAGGGGCGGTGGGCGCAGGCGGCGGCGAAGGCGGCCAGGTCGGCGGCCGTGCGGGCGGGGTCGTCCCAGTGGACGACGTGGCCGGAGCCCTCGTGGACCAGCAGGGTGGCGCGGGGGAAGGCGGCGGTCAGCCGGTACTGGTCGGAGCGGGGCAGGATCCGGTCCTGGTCGCCCCAGACCACCAGGACGGGGGCGGTGACGGCGCCGAGCCCGTCCGGCGGTGGTTCGCCGAGCAGGCCGTCGAAGGTGTCGCGCCAGACCTGGGCCGGTGCACGGAGATTCTCCCGCACCACCAGGTCGGCGAACTCCTCCCGCAGCGGCCGGCTCACCAGGGAATCGGCCAGGGTGCGCAGCGCCACCGGGTCGAGCGGGTCGGTGAGCCGGTGGACCCACTCCCGGACGGCGGGCGCGGCCGGCTTGTCGGCCAGCTGCGCCGGCGAGCCGAGGAATGCCAGACCGGCCACCCGCCCGGGCTGGGCCGCGGCGAAGCGGCGCAGCGTGAAGCCTGCGCTGGAGGCTCCCACCAGGAGGGCCCGCTCGACGCCGACCCGGTCCAGGAACTCGGCCAGGTCGGCGGCGAAGTCCGCGGGCCGGTACCCGTGCGGCGGGCAGCTCGCCCCGCCGTGCCCTCGCTGGCTCGGCGCGAGCACGTGCAGGGTGTCGGGCAGGTGGGCCATCAGCGGCTCGAAGGAACGCCAGGAGTCACCGACGGCGTGCAGCAGCACGACCGGGAGCCCGGTCGGCGGGCCCTGCTCGGCGTACGGCAGGACCAGCCCCGCACGGGGCAGACGGGCCTCCGAGACACCGGCCGCTGCCCGGTCGGCCGGCGGGCGGGCCGGGTCGGGTCGCTCGCCGCCCACGTTCACGGTGACTCCAGGTCTCGGGTCCGCGCTCCCCCTCAACAGTCGGCCACGGCCGGCACCCGTTCAAGAGCCCGCCCGGGGGATCGGCCGGTGCGGGATCCCAAGTGCAGCGGTCCGGCCCGCGACGCACGAGGCGCACGGGCCGGCCCGGGGCGGACGCTCAGTTCTGCCGGAGTGCGGGCGTGGGCACGGGGACATGACGAATGATCAGCCCGACAGGAAAGGACCTTGCCACCACTTGGAAAGAGCCCGCCAATGGCAAATATGTCGGCCGTGTGACGATTCGACCCGGTGCACGAATTCCTGCTGGCGGCCGGGAGTCCGCCGGATCAACCGGAGGTTTCACCTTCGACCTCGAACCGCGACCCGGAACCGGCTCGGCGAGTGGCATTTCGCCGGCCTGCTGGCGGGGATCCGCCATGCGCCCGCTCTTGCCGCATCACGGACCGGCCGCTGGCGGCATCATCGCAGGTGGAGCCCCCGGCATGACCGAACGCCAGGCGCGCCCGGGAAGGCCGGAGGGCGCAGCTCATCCCGCCGCCGCTCCGTGACCGGCGACCTCATCCGGGCCTTTCCCGTGCGCTTATTCCCGGGCGGGACACTGCGACTCCCTCGGAGGCGTCGTGCCCTTGCCGGCCCGGCGGGGCGCTGCCACGCGCGGACCTGGACGGTCGCCGCGATGACGCCGCGGCATGACGGGCCTCAGCACGCGGCGACCGGGGCCGACGTGGCCCACGAACGGAACGCGGGGTGCTTCGACGAGCCCCCGGCGCACCGGCCGGCCGGGGCGGCGGGGGCAAGGGCGTGCGAGGCTGGTGGCATGTCGCTGGACGCTGTCCCTGCGGAGCCGGTCACGCCCGGGCCGGTGCGCGAGGTGCCGGACACGCTGCTCACGCAGTCGTGGCTCGATCTGTCGTTCCTGCACTGGGCGGCAGACCCGGCCGACGTTGCACCGCTGCTGCCGGGCGGGACGGTGCCGGACACGTTCGACGGGCTCAGCTACGTCGGCCTGGTGGCATTTCGGATGTACCGGGTGGGCTGGTTCCGCATGCCGGGGTTCCCGTACCTCGGCACCTTCCCGGAGACCAACGTGCGGCTCTACTCGGTGGACCGGCACGGACGGCGCGGTGTGGTGTTCCGTTCCTTGGAGGCCTCCCGACTACTGCCGGTGGCCGTCGCCCGCAGCGCCTTCCGGCTGCCCTACATGTGGGCCCGGATGGCGATCCACCGCGAGGCCGACAGCATCACCTACACCAGCAGCAGGCGCTGGCCCGGACCGCGCGGGGCGCGCAGCCGCCTCAGCGTCCGGATCGGCGAGCGGATCGAGCACCCGACCGCCCTCGAACACTTCCTGACCGCGCGCTGGGGCATGCACAACTCCTTCTTCGGCCGGACGGCGTACCTGCCCAACACCCACCCGCGCTGGCCGCTGCACCGAGCGGAACTCCTCGGGTGCGAGGACGACTTGGTGGCCGCAGCCGGGTTGCCGGCGCCGGTCGGGCCGCCGGTGAGCGTGCTGTACTCCCCCGGCGTGCCGGTCCGCTTCGGCCGCCCGCGCGGCCTGCCCACCCCCTGAGCCCGGACCGGCGGGGCGGTGGACGTGCCGACCGCGGGACCGCCGCGGAGGCTCAGTCGGGCACCGTCCCGGTGCGCCGGTGCGCCTCGGCGGCTCTGGCGGTCAGGTAGCGCTGCTCGGGCGTGCTGGTGGTGAGGGCCGCGGCCAGGCGGTAGTGGCTCAGCGCCGACGCGTGGTCGCCTGCCATCTCCAGAAGGTGGGCCCGCACGGCCGGCACCCGGTGGTGACCCGCGAGCGGTCCGCGGTCCGTGTCGAGCCGGTCGAGCAGCGCCAGGGCGGCGACAGGGCCGTCGACCATCGCGAGGGCGACCGCCCGGTTGAGGGTCACCAGCGGGCTGCCCGACACGTGTTCGAGCAGCTCGTAGAGGCCGTGGATCTGTGGCCAGTCGGTGTCCTCGGCGCGAGCGGCGCCGTCGTGCACGGCTGCGACGGCCGCCAGCAGCCGGTACTCGCCGGGCCGCTCCCCGTGGGCGAACGTGCCGATGAGCAGGCCGGCTCCCTCGTGGATCAGGCGGCGGTCCCAGCGGGTGCGGTCCTGCTCGGAGAGCGGGACCAGCTCGCCGTGCGGGCCGGTGCGGGCCGGGCGGCGGGCCTCGGTCAGCAGCATCAGGGCGAGCAGTCCGGTCACCTCGCCCTCGGTCGGCAGGATCCGGTGCAGCTCCCGGGTCAGCCGGACGGCCTCGCCCGACAGATCCGGGCGGTGCAGCGCCGGTCCGCCGGAGGCGGTGTAGCCCTCGCTGAACAGCAGGTACAGCACGTGCAGCACGGCGCGGAGCCGTGCGAGCCAGTCCGGCGTCCCCGGCACCGGCACCTCGAACACCGTGGCCGACGCCCTCAGGCGCTGCTTGGCGCGGCTGACGCGCTGCGCCATGGTCGCCTCGGGTACCAGGTAGGCGGCGGCGATCTGGGCGGTCGTCAGACCGCCGACGGCCCGCAGCGTCAGAGCGATCGCCGAGGCGGGTGTGAGCGCGGGGTGGCAGCACATGAAGAGCAGGGCCAGGGTGTCGTCGGTGGCCGGGGCCTCCGGCGGGGCCGGCTCCCGCGCGACGCGCTCCTCGCGGCGCTGCCGTGCCGCGTCGCTGCGGGCCCGGTCGGTGTGCCGACGCGTGGCGGTCTGCAGCAGCCAGCCGCGCGGGTGCTCCGGCACCCCGTGTTCGGGCCAGTGCCGGGCGGCGGCGATCAGGGCCTCCTGGACGGCGTCCTCGCAGCCGTCGAAGTCGCCCAGCCGTCGGGTGAGCGCTCCGAGGGCCCCCCGCCCCCCCGACCGCCGCAAGTCCGCCCTGGCGGTGCGCTCGGTCGCAAGGCGGAACCCCCCCCGCGCGAACCCCCCCGCCCC
>NZ_JBHWBW010000085.1:0-1510 GCF_042735675.1 Kitasatospora sp. NPDC059571 | reverse complement strand
GGGCCCGGGGCGGGGGGGGGGCAAACCGGCCCACGGGCCCGGCGGCCCCCCCGCCCTCCACCGCCCCCCCCCGGGGGGTCGCCGCGCCGCGGCCGGGGGCCGCCGGGGCGCCCAGCCGCCCCTCGATGCCGGTCCGGTCGGTCACAGGTCGAACGCCACGTCGCTCATCACCCGGCGCACCTCGACCGGCTGCCGGGTCGGCACCCCGCCCGGTCCGGGCACGGCCGAGATCCGGGCGGCGATCTCCAGGGCGCGGGCCTCCGACTCCACGTCGACGACGTTGAACCCGGCCAGCACCTCCTTGGACTCCGGGAACGGGCCGTCGGTCACCACCGGCGCCGCCCCGCCGTCCGAGCGCACGATCCTGGCCAGCCGCGGGTCGGCCAGTCCGGTGAACTGCACCATCTCGCCGCTCGCGACCAGCTCCTCGGTCAGGGCCGCGTAGTAGTCGAAGTGCGCGGTGATGTCGCCGGGGGCCCACTGGTCCATGGGCTCCTCGAACACTCCGCCGTCGTGGTTGACCATCAGCAGGAACTTCGGCACGGGACTCCTCGATCTTCGGCGCGCCCAGTGTGGCGCACTCACCCTACGAACGGAGCCGCCGAACGGTTCTCTACATCGCCCGCAGAGGATCTCGCGGACGGGTTCCGGCCGCCCGCGGAGGGAAGCCACAGGTTCTCCCAGGAGATTCTCAGCAAGGGGCAACCGATCGGCCGCTCCCGGTGTGTTCATCCCTGGGAACACACAGCACGGCCGGGCGGAAGCGGCCCGCCGGCTGTCCTGACGATCCGGGGGGATCCATGAACTCGCGCAACCTGGTGGCGGCTTCCTTAACGGCACTGCTGGCCGGAGTCGGCCTGACGGCCTGCGGCTCCGGCCCCGCGACCGGCCCGGCCAAGGCCGCCGGGCCGGCCACGGTGTCCGCCGCACCGCTCGCGGGCCGGACCGCGGCCCCGACCGCCGCAGCCCCGGGGGTCACGGTGGCGACGGGCTCCGGCGGCCCGAAGGCCCCCGCCTGCGCCGCCCGGGATCTGAGGTGGGCGCTGACCCGCCTCACCGACGCGGGCACCGGGACGAAGGATCCGGCGAACGCCGAACTCGTCGCCGTCAATTCCGGCTCCCACGGCTGCACCATGGCCGGCTACCCGAGGCTCGAGTTCCACCTCGGCAAGGGCCCGGAGGCCGTCGCGGTCGGGAAGGGCAGCCCCGCCCCGGTGACCCTGGCCGCGGGCAGGAAGGCGGTGTTCGCCCTGCACTACTCCGAGATGAACGGCAAGGGCCCGGACAGCGACAGCTGCAACCCGTCCGTCACCGCCGAGGCCGGCGAGGTGGCCGCACCGGGCGAGAGCACCCTGGCGCGGGTCCAGGTGCTGGATCAGCACGGGAAGCCGGCCCGGATCACCGTCTGCGGTGACGAGGTCCGCATGAGCCCGCCCGTCGGCCGGTAGCGCCTGGCCCGAGGCCGCGCGCCCCGCGCCGGGCGGGCGGCCCCCCGCCCCCGCGCCCCACC
>NZ_JBHWBW010000084.1:7083-22250 GCF_042735675.1 Kitasatospora sp. NPDC059571 | reverse complement strand
GGCCTCCCCCCCCGCCGCGCGGCGGGGGGGGGGCGCCGGCGCCGCTGTCGGGGGGGGGGGGGGGGGGGGGCCGCGGGGGCGGGGGGGGCCGCCCCCCGCGACCGTACGGTCCGCTGACCGCTCACTGCCGTCGGCGGGTCACTCCTCCCCGGCGAGGGTGAGCCCGCCGAGGCGGACGGCGGCCAGCGCGGTGGCCGCCACGGCGACCACGACCAGCAGCGACACCGCGACGGTGAGCGAGACATCGGCGGCGATCGCCCCCTCCGCGGCGACCGACCGGCCGACCGAGAGGCCCCACTGCTGGATGCTCAGCGTCCGGGCGCCGGGCACGAAGTTGCCGACCAGGCTCTCCCAGACCAGCGCGTAGCCGAGGCCGGCCACCACGGCGTGCCGGGTGACCACGCCGAGCAGCAGGAACAGCGCGCTGTAGGTGGCCCCGGAGACCAGCGCGGCGACCGCGTAGCCGGCGGCGACGCCGTCCCGGGTGCCGACCAGGACCAGTCCGGCCAGGTAGGTGGGGACGGCGGCGAGCAGCGAGGTGGTCACGACCGCGACGGCGAGCTTGGTGGTGATGATCTGCGGCCGCGGCAGCGGCTTGGCCAGCAGGTAGACGATCGAGCCGTCCTCGATCTCGGTGGCGATCACGCCCGTCCCGACCACCAGGGCGAGGATCGGCAGCAGGGTGCCGACCCCGAGGTGCCCGAGCACCGGGGCGGGGAGCAGGTCCGGGGTGCCGGAGACGGCGCGGGCGATCACGGAGATGACCAGCAGCACGGCGGGGACGACCAGCAGCAGGATGCCGCGGCGGCGCCCCAGCAGGCCGCGCACGGTCAGCCTGGCGACGGTCGGGTTCACGGTGGGGCCTTCCTTCGGCGGGGGCAGCGGTGGCGGGTGACGGCGGTGCGCCGGGGCGCGGTGGCGGCCGCGGCGAGCGGCCGGGCCGGGGTCAGGAGGAGACGAGGTAGGAGAAGACGCTCTCCAGCGACTCGTCGGCCGGGGAGACGGTGTACAACCGGATCCCGGCGTCCCGGGCGACCCGCGGCAGCAGCGTGGTGAAGCCCTGGAAGTTCACCGCCTGGATGCGCAGCGCACGCTCCTGGGCGTCGAACTCGATGCCCGAGGTGGAGCCGTCGGCGATCAGCGCGGCGGCGAGCTGCCGGTCGTCGCTGGAGCGGACGAGGTAGCGGTGCGGGCGGTCGGTCATCAGCCGGCGGATCCGGCGGAAGTCGCCCGAGGCGGCGTGCCGGCCGGCCACCACGACCTCGATGTGCCGGGCGAGCTGCTCGACCTCCTCCAGGATGTGCGAGGAGAACAGCACCGTCCGCCCCTCGGCGCCGAAGCGGCGCAGCAGTTCCATCAGCTGGAGCCGCTGGCGCGGGTCCATGCCGTTGAACGGCTCGTCGAGCAGCAGCACGGCCGGGTCGTGGACGAGCGCGGAGGCCATCTTGACGCGCTGCTTCATGCCCTTGGAGTAGGTGCCGGTCTTCCGGTCCTGCGCGTACTCCATCTCCACCAGGGCGAGCGCGCGCCTCGCGGCGGCGGCCGGGTCGGCGAGGCCGTGCAGTTCGGCGTTGGCGAGGACGAACTCCCAGCCGGTCAGGTAGTCGTACATCGACTCCCGCTCGGGGACGAGCCCGATCGCCCGGTAGACGTCCTGGTTGCGCCAGATCGGCACGCCGTCGAGGGCGACCTCGCCGGCGGACGGCGGCAGGAACCCGCTCATCATGTGGATGAGGGTGGACTTGCCGGCGCCGTTCGGCCCGAGCAGCCCGGTGACACCGGGGCCGATCTGCATCGAGACGTCGTTCACGGCGACCACGTTGCCGAACCAGCGGGACACCCTGTCGATGGTGATGACGGCCATGTCGCGCCCTCAGATCTTCCGGTAGCGGCGGTCGGTGAACCAGTAGCAGGCGGCGGTCAGCAACAGGAACTCGGCCCAGAAGGCCAGCAGGCCGAGCGCGCCCGGCGCGTGGATCACCGAGGCGTCGGTGACCAGGCCGAACATCTGGTTGACGATGCCGTCGACCAGCATGGTCGGGGAGAGCATGGCGGCCCAGCCCGACGACGAGCCCGGGTCGCCCGCGAGGCCGGACACGATGCCCGCCACGATGTTGGTGATCACCAGGACGCCCATGACCGCGGCGACGCCGAAGCCGCGGCGCGGGGTCGAGGCGGCGATCAGCAGGCTGATCGCGGCCAGCAGGACGGCGTACAGCACCGCCGCGACCAGGCCGTACAGCAGGTGGACGGTGTGGTGGCCGATGCTCTGCTTGCCGAGGATCGAGCCGAGGTACAGCACCAGCAGCGGCACGACCATGACGATCAGCAGGGCGCTCGCCATCGCCGCGAACTTGGCCCGGACGTAGTCGGCGCGGGTGATCGGCCGGGAGAAGTACAGCGGCACGGTCTGGTGGCGCAGGTCGCGGGAGAGCATGACCGGCGCCTGGGACGCGACGAAGATCCAGGTCATCAGGCCGATGGCACGGAGGTACTGCGGATAGTCCACCAGCGGCTCGGTGCGGCCCGCGACGATCTGGACGGCGACCACCACCACGGCGATCAGCGCCGGCAGCGCGAACATCGCCATCGGCAGCACCTTGGACCGGCCGGAGCGGCCGAGCCCGAAGGCACCGCGCAGGCCCTGCTCGTACAGCGAGCGGGTGGCGTAGCCGCGGCCGAGCCGAGGGCCCTGGTAGCGGCGGTAGCCGATGTTGTGGATGACCCCGCCGTCGGCGGAGGGGATGTCAGGAGAGTGCGGCATCGGCGGGGCCTCCCATCGGCTCGGCGGGCTGGTGCTCGGCGGACTGCCGATCGCCGGACTGCTGCTCGACGGCGGGTGCGCCGAACAGCTCGGCGACCCGGTGGCGGCGCTGCTCCAGGCGGACCAGGCCGAGACCGAGGCCGGCGACGGTGTCGCGGACGGTGTCGTAGGTGTCGTCGCCGGCGATCTCGACCAGCAGCAGGCTGGGGCCGTCGGCGCGGACCGCCACGCCGGCCGCGGCGAGCCGGTCGCGGACGGCGCCGGCCGGATCCGGCACGGCGTCCTCCGGGTGGTCGGAGACCTCGACCGCGAGGACCCGGGTGGCCTCGGTGAACGACGCGGTGGACGACGAGCGCAGCAGCCTGCCGCCGTCGATCACCACCAGGTGGTCGCAGGTGCGCTCGAGCTCGCCGAGCAGGTGGGTGGTGACCAGCACCGAGATGCCGAAGTCGGTGTACACGCGGCGGATCAGCGCCAGCATGTCGTCCCGGCCGACCGGGTCGAGGCCGTTGGTCGGCTCGTCGAGCAGCACCAGCTCCGGGTCGTGCACCAGCGCCTGGGCGAGCTTCACCCGCTGCTTCATGCCGGTCGAGTAGCCGCCCATCGGGCGGTAGCGCTCCTCGTAGAGGCCGACGTGGCGCAGCACGTCCGCGGTCCGCTCGCGGGCGGCGGCGGCCGGGAGCCCCGACATCCGGGCCATGTGGACCACGAACTCGGTCGCGGACACGTCGGGCGGCAGGCAGTCGTGCTCGGGCATGTAGCCGACCCGCTCGCGGATCGCCGCGCCCTCGGTCGCGACGTCCAGGCCGAGCACCCGGGCCGTACCGGACGTGGCCGGGGAGAGCCCGAGCAGGATCTTGATCAGAGTGGACTTGCCCGCACCGTTGGCACCGACCAGGCCGACCACCCCGGGCTGCACCTCGACGGTGAGCCGGTCCAGGGCGGTGACCCGGGGGAACCTCATGGTGAGGTCGTCCGTTGCGATGACAGTGGACACGGTCATCAACGTAGCGGTGCGCCGTCCGCAGCGGAATGAGCTGCGATGACGAGCGCGGCCTGATCCTCCGGGATGATCCCGGTGCCCCCGTCCCCTAGGGGTCGGGGGCACCGGCGGGGCAGATCACTGCAGCAGCTGCACCTGCAGGAGGGTCACCTGGCGGAAGGCCTGGGGTGCCACGCCCTTCGGGTTGGTCATCAGAACGACCCCGGCGACGTCGCCCGAGACCAGCTGGGCCAGCCGCACGGTGGGGGTGCCGCCGGCCTGCTCCTTCGACTGCTGGAGCCTGCTGGTCCCCTGGGCCTTCATCAGGTCCTGGTCGAGGGTGAAGTCGTCCGGCTCCATCCCCGGGAGGTCCTTGGACGCCCCCGAGGTCAGCTGGGTGTAGAGGCCGGACGTCTCGGCCGGCGAGCCGGTCCGGAACAGCCAGATCTCGGTCCGCGTGCCGTCCGCCGCCGTCCACACCCGCCGGACGGCGGTCCGGCAGCCGAACTCCGACATCTCGGCGGCGACCGCGGCATCGGCGGCGCGGCTGCCCGCGAAGTCGGTGCAGGCCGCCCACTGCGCGCCCTGACCCGCCGGACCGGACGCGGCGGCGGCCGAGGCGGTGCGGCCGGACGCGGACGGGCTCGCCGGGGCAGAGGGAGTCGCCGACGGCTGCTCGGGCACCGCGCCATTGGGCAGCGGCAGCACCAGTGCGCGCAGGTCGGCGTAGTGCCGGCCGTTCGCGGCGGACTCCGCCGGGGAGGGCCGGCCCGAGGGCAGCGGCGGCAGTTCCAGCTTCGGGAAGGCGTAGCGGCCGTCGTTCGGGGTGGCCAGGCCGGGCAGGTCGGTGCGGTCCGGCGCGGTGACGGCCAGCGCCGCCCCCGTGCCGGTGAGCGCCAGGACCAGGACGGCCGCGCCCCAGCGCAGCAGCGCACCGCGGCGGCCCTTCGCCTGATCGGCAGCGGCCCGCTCCAGCACCGAGCGGTCCGCCCAGGCACCGAGCGGGTCGGCCTCGGGGGCGGTCCGCTCCGGGGCGGCCTCTTCCGGGGCGGCGGGGGTCACGGTCCCGGGGGCGGCGGACGCGGGACCGGCGGACGCAGCGGCCGTCCGGTCGGCGGATTCGGTGGTCTCGGTCATGCGGACGCTCCGGGGAGGGCCAGGCGGTCGAGCTGCTTGGCGAAGAGGGAGACGAGTCGGTCCTTCGGCAGCGGGGCCACGCCCTCCACCTGGAACACGACGCGCAGGTCGCCCAGGGCCGCCGAGCAATCCAGGCTGTCGATCTGGGCGCCCGGTTCGAGGTACGGGAGGAAGCAGTGCGCCTCGGTGTGGCCGGGGACCGACGGACCGATCCGGAACAGTCCGGAGTCGGAGCCGAGCGCGGTCATCCACGCCTCGTTCGCCCGCACGGCGTCCTGGTGCTGGTACTGGAGCAGCCAGACGGTCGCCGTCACCTCGTCGTCCGACGAGGCCAGGGTGCGGACGCTGCCGCCCCTGAGCGGGGTGTTCGGCCACTCCTTGCGCAGGGCGTCCTGCAGCTTGGTCGGGAGGCCGCGGATCTCGTCCTCCATCCAGGACTTGCGCTGCTCCTCGGTCAGCTCGGTGTCGTTGCCGTACGCGCCGGCGTCCGGGCCGAGCCGGTAGCCGTCCGGGACGGGCAGCAGCATGGCGCGCAGCGAACCGACGTGCGTGCCGTTGGACTTGGCGCTGAACGACGGGCTGGGCGAGGCGCCGGGCGCCGTGCCGGACGGTGCCGGGGCGGCCACGGCCGGCGCGTCGTCGTAGTGGACCTTGAGGATGCCGACGCCGATGACGACGCCGGCCAGCGCGGCGGCCACCACGGAGGCGGCCGCGCGCACGGCGAAGGACACCCGCCGCGGAGCGGCAGCCGTGGCCGCGGGCGCCGGGGCCACGGGTGCCTCGACCGGGGAAGGGGCAGCCGGGACGGCCTCGGAGCGGGGAGCGGGAACGTCCGTCGGGGCCGCCGACGGGTCCGTGCCCGGCCCGGGCGGGTTCACTGCGGTGTCGCTCACTTCAGCCTCTCCCACTGCCGCGTCGCCAGGTCCTTGAGCTCGTTCGCATCGACCGGGTTGGGCGAGTAGATGTAGATCCGCATGACGACCGTGCCGCGCCGGGCGGTCGCCTGGCCGTAGTAGAACGTCTCGGTGCTGTCGTCGTAGTGCTCCTGCCGGTGCGGCGCGGAGTAGTAGCCGTTCGCCGTCCCGGGGATGGCGCCGCCCTCCTCCGGGAACTTGATCGTCCACGCGGTGACCCCGGCGTTGATGCCACTGTCGGCGAACTGCATCAGCTCGATCCGGTAGTGGGTGTCGCCCCGGCTGAATGCCAGGAACGCGTCGCGGCGGAAGTCGGCCGCCATCAGGGAGCGGAACTCGCGGGCGGAGTCGCCGAAGGACATCGCCTTGGACCCGGCGGTCAGCCAGCCCGCCGCGTTGCCCTCGCCGTAGTTGTCCCAGTCCTGGGTGCCGGCCGGACGGTCGATCAGCAGCTTGCGCAGGTCGCCGTCGATGTTGAGCGGCTTGGGCTCCAGGGCGGCGGCGTCCTTCGCGTCGAGCCGCGCCTGCGGGTACGCCAGCGGGCCGGTGCCGAGCGGCGGCAGCGGCGTCGGCGGGCGGCCCGCCTGGACGGCGTACCCGATGCCGGCGCCGAGCACCGGTCCGAGCAGCAGCGCGGCCAGCAGCAGCCGGGCCGTCCGCGGCCCGCGCACGCGCGGCCCGGTCTCGGTCTCGGTCTCGGTCTCGGTCTCAACTACGGCTGCTACTGCGGCCGGTGCCGGGGTTTCGGGAGCCTCGGAGGCCTCTGACGTTTCGGGGGTCACGGGGGTCACAGGGTGCTCCAGGTCCGCGGGGGAGGGGGCCGGCCCGGTCGCCGGCTGCGGCTCAGCCACCGGTCGCCAGCCTCTCGCGCTGACGCTTCATCGCGTCGACCAGCAGCGCCTTGTCCGGCGTGCCCTTCACGTAGACCTTGACCTCGTACTCGATGTCGCCGGAGAACGAGACACCGATCATCTCGCCGGTCCAGGCCTCCTGCTCGGGCTTGATCATGACGCCCTGGGCATTGCCGTCGCCGTCGATGTCGAAGGAGTCCCCCGACTTGAACTTGAGGCCGTCGGCGAACTCCTTGGCCATCGACCGGCCGGAGAAGCGCAGGATCCGGACGTAGACCTCCTGGCTGCCGTCGGCCGTGCGGTACCGCCGCTCGGCGGCGTCGTTCCGGTAGCCGTACGACTTCAGGATGTCCGGCATCTCGTCGGAGTTGCTGAACTGCTCCGAGACCTCCTTGGTGCTCAGCGAGGTCCCGTCGGCGGAGCCGTAGGACTCGGCGCCGGCCGGGAGCGGCAGCAGGAAGTAGCGGATGTCGCCGCCGTGCGTACCGCCGGAGACGGTGCCGTGCACGGTGCTGCTCGGAGTCGGAGCGGGTGCCGCGGAGCTGGCCGCGGGTGACGCGGACGCCGGGGCGGACGCGCTCGGGGAGGCGGACGGCGAGGCGGCCGCCGACGGTGCGGCGGCGGCCACCGGGGCGGTGCGGTCGGGCCGGCCGACCGCCACGGTCACCGCGGCACTGGCCGCGGTGACCGCGAGCAGACCGGTGGCGGCCAGGGCGACGGTCATGGCACGCGGCATCCGGCGGACCCGGGCGGGCGCGATGCTCTCGGTGGTCTCGGTGGCCTGGACCGGATCGGTCGCCTCGGTGGGCACGGCGGTGCCGACCGGATCCGCGGCGGCGGGTGCCGGCGGTTCGAGGGCGGCCGGTGCGGGCGCCGGCTCGGGTACGGCCGGCGGCGCGTTGTCGGGCGCGGACAAGGAACTCCCCCCAATGACATGGCAGACGGATGCCACGCACGGGGCGGGAACGGCACCCCCATCTGCCGCCATCCGACCAGGTCACCGCACGGGCGAGAGAATTATGAGAGCGAACGGTCTCGGCCAACAACAGAGTTGTTCAAGACAATCTGCCCGAGGTGCCGCTATGTCGGACACGTCGTGACCCAACCGCAACGACCGCCCGTCAGTTCTCCCGGCCGTCCCCCGTCTCGGGCCCTCCCGCCGGGCCCTCCTTGGCCAGGCCGACGGGGCCCGCACCCTCTGCGGCAGGACCGTCGGCGTCCTGACCGCCCGTCGGTTCGGCGGTAGTCCGGCCCGCCGGCTCGGCTCCGGGACCGGCGGTCGGCGCGGCGGCCTGCGGCCAGCCGGTGACGCCGGCGGCGGCGGCGAGGCTCACGTCCAGGCTCTCGCGGCGGATCCGGCGGTCGATGTAGAGCAGCGCGTTGGTCACCGGGGTCAGCGGGGCGGTGAGCGCGGCACCGACGAACACGCCCACGGCCGACAGCACCACGGCGGCGATCACCGCACCCGGGCTGAGCTCGGGCGCGGCACCGGGCTCCTGGCTGCTGGGCAGGCCCGCGGTCAGCACGAACATCCCCGCCATCACGAACGGCATGACCACGAACTGGCCCACCGTCGAGCCCACCAGGTTGACCAGGTACGGGATGCCGAGGCTGCGCCACCAGGCGCTGGCGCCCTCGTTCAGCTTCCAGGCGCGGCGGAGCGCCGTCCGCTGCGAGGCGCCCTCCAGGACCAGGACCGGGACGTCCAGCACCAGCCTGACCCCGACGTAGAGCCCGGCCAGCCAGCCCGGGACCACCAGCAGCAGGCCCAGTGCGGTCGCCGGACCGCCGTGGGTCAGCACGGCGAGCAGCACCATCGGCAGGCAGGACACCAGCATGACGGCGAACGGGATCGCCCCGACCAGCAGTTGGGAGACCAGCACCCGGCCGAGCACCGGCCGCGCCTCCGACCAGGCCTGGCGCGCCGTCAGTCGGCGGCCGACCACCGCGTGGCGGACCACCACGGTGGCGGTCGCGGTGGCGACGGCGCTCATCACGAGCAGGCAGAGCAGCAGCAGGAGCAGGCTGCCGCCCGCCACCGCGAACACCGAGGCGAGCTCGGCGCCGGTCGGGTCGCGGTGCTCCCGCACGGCGTCGAACACGCCGCTCAGCGTGGCGGCGGCCACGCCGGCGCAGCCGCCGGCCACCACCAGGCTGCCCAGTGCGGACCAGAGCAGTGGGAGGTAGAGGGCCGCGGCGTAGCGCTGGAGGGTCGCGAAGACACCGGAGAAGACGTCGCCGACGGCGAGGGGCTTCAGCGGCACGACGCCCGGCTTCGGCACATAGGCCTGGTAGCCCCAGCCGTACGGGCCGGCACCCGGTCCGGCGCCGTACCCCGGACCGCCGGGCCACCCGCCGGGCGCCCCGCCCGGACCGTACCCGGGTGCCTGCCACTGACCGCCGCTCATCGCGTCCCTCCCCTTCGAACGCCGTGCCGGATGCGGCACGACCACCGAAGCGTAGGAGAGAGCGGGACGGCCCGTCACCGGGGTTGTCCGGGGACGGGCCGTTCGACGCGAAGAACGAGGTCAGCCCAGCTGTGCGAGGCCCTCGGTGGCGATCCGCTCGAACACCGCGAGGTCGCTCGCGAAGATCGAGTCCGGGACCGGCCAGTGGATCACCAGCTCGGTGATCCCGAGGTCGCGGTAGGTGCCCGCCCAGTCGACGAAGGCGTCCAGCGAGTCGAGCGGGCGCTCGGCCGTGGAGCCCTGCAGCAGCACCTTCTCCAGCTCGGCGACGTCCCGCCCGCGGGCCTCGCAGGCGGCGGCGAGCTTCTCCAGCTGTGCGGCGATCACGGCCGGCGCCTGGTTCACCGGGACGTCCGCCGGGCCGCGCGGGTCGCCGTACGTGACCCAGCCCTGGCCGTACTCAGCGGCCAGCCGCAGGCCGCGGGGCCCGGTCGCCGCGACGTAGAACGGCACCCTTGGCCGCTGCACGCAGCCGGGGATGTTCCGGGCCTCGACGGCCGAGTAGAAGGTGCCCTCACGCGTCGTGGAGTCGTTGGTCAGCAGCTCGTCCAGCAGCGCCAGGAACTCGGCGAACCGGTCGGCCCGCTCCTTCGGCGACCACGGCTCCTGCCCCATCGCCGTCGCGTCGAAGCCGACCCCGCCGGCCCCGATCCCGACCGTGAGGCGCCCGTCCGAGACGTCGTCCACGGACAGCAGGTCCTTGGCCAGCGTCACCGGGTGGCGGAAGTTCGGCGAGGTCACCAGCGTCCCCAGCCGGATCCGCTCGGTCGCCGCGGCCGCCGCCGTCAGTGTCGGGACCGCCCCGTACCACGGCTCGTCCCGGAAGGACCGCCACGACAGGTGGTCATAGGTGTACGCGGCATGGAACCCGAGGTCCTCGGCCCGCCGCCAGATCTTCTGACCCTCGCCCCACCGGTGGATGGGAAGGATCACGGTGCTCAGACGCATGCCCTCGACCCTACGTCGCCGAGCAGGCCGCGAGGGCCTCGGCCGAGCTCGTCGAGCGGGCGGGCCCGCACGGCCACGCGGACGCGATCGATGCGACCGTCGCCGAAATGGCGCTCCGCCGGCCGGGTCCGGTGGCCATGCTCACCTCGGGCCGCGGGCCCGGGTGCCGCCACCCCCTCAGCCGCAGGCGTAGGCCGGTCCGCCGTCCGCGCCCAGGACTCGGCCGGGCGATCGAGGGGCACACTGACCGGTATGCCGTTGTCGCTGCACCACATCGTCATCGACGCCCACGACCTGCCGGCCCTGGCACGGTTCTGGGCCGAGGTGCTGGGTTGGCGGGTCCTGTCCGAGCGGGAGCGCGAGGTGGTGATCGGGCCGGACCCGACCGCGCCGGTGGGCATCTGCTTCATGCCGGTGACCGACCGCAAGGTCGTCAAGAACCGCCTGCACCTCGATCTGACGTCCGGCGCGGAGGACCGGGAGGCCGAGATCGAGCGCATCCTCGCGCTCGGCGCCCGCAGGGTGGATGTCGGGCAGAGCGGCAAGGAGTCATGGACCGTGCTGGCCGATCCCGAGGGGAACGAGTTCTGCGTGGTCCGCCCGAAGCAGACCCTCGTCGGCTAGCGGCACCCGACGATGCGCCGCCCGGCGGGCGGTGTGCCGTGGCCGTGGCGAAAGCCCGCGCGGCAGGCCGGAGTTCACGCTCCGCCGGGCACGCGCCGAAGGCCGGTCGCGTGCCGGTCCGGTGGGGGGAGAAAACGAACGCCACGGGGCCTTTATTCGTACCCGACGGGAAAACTCGGCGCGTTCGCGCCGAGGCTGACCTGCAAACCCTTGCCAGGAAGCGGAATACCCGATAGTCATATGCACCGCTGACGGGGAGCGCCAGAGTCTTCTACACCTCTAAGGATCGACGTGTCCCAGCCCACTTATCAGGCAGGCCCCGAGACCGGTGCACCGTACGGCTACCCGGCCCCGGTCGAGCCGAAGAAGAAGAACGGTTTCGCCGTCGCGTCCCTGATCTTCGGCCTCATCGGCGGCATCCTCTTCGGGCTCGGCTTCGGCATCGCCGGCCTGGTCCGTGCGAAGAAGGCCGGCCGCGGCAAGGTCATGTCCTGGATCGGCATCATCCTGTCGATCCTCTGGATCGCCCCGATCGCCTATTTCGTTCCGCACCTGCTCAAGGCCTCGGACGCCGGCTGCATGTCGGCCAAGCAGACCCTCTCCACCTACGGCGAGGCGAAGCTGAACGCGGACCAGAACGACCCGAACGCGATGAAGGCCGATCTCCAGGCCCTCGCCACCGAGCTGAGCAGCGCGGCTGCCAAGAGCGGCGACGACGCCGCGCGCGCGGCCATCCAGCGCCTGGCCGACGACTTCAAGGAGCTCAACACCGACCTCACCGACGGGAAGGCCGGCAGCGCGGATCTGGAGAGCCGTCTCACCGCCGACGGTTCCAAGGTCGACTCCGCCTGCGGAACGTTCGGCAGCTGACCACTCCGGGAATTGACGGAGCTCTGCTTTCCCCGGCCCCTCCGCGAAAGCGGCGGGGCCGCTGGCAATTCCGCCTCCGGCGGTGGGGGCGGTCCCTGTGGACGGCCGGGCGGACTGTCATATGATCCGGTCGCTTTGATCGCCTGCCCGCCTCCCCCGCAACTCACGGGCACAGCCGGAAGAGAAACGCCATGACCGCTCCCACTGCCGCCCCGCCCGCGCAGCAGCTCCCGCAGGACGTCGTCCACCTGGCCACCGCCGAGGGCCTCGGCACGTTCTGGGAGACGTTCCTGCCCAAGCGGCTCGGTGCGGTGCGGATGACCGGCCTGGTGCTCTTCGCCCTGTTCGGCCTGGCCCTCTTCGTGCTGCCCGGGCTGTTCTTCGTCTGGATGCTCGTCCAGAGCCCGAACCTGAACCGCAAGCAGGCCGCCAAGCGCATCCACCTCTTCGAGCGCGGCCTGATCGTGGCCGACCACACCGGCCCGGTCGGGTGCTTCCGGTGGGACTCGATGGCGGCCCTGCAGCAGATCACCGAGCGGTACGCCAACGGCATCCACGTCGGCACCAGCTACCTCTACACCCTGTACACCCGGGACGGCTCCACGCTGAAGCTGACCAACTTCTACGAGCAGCCGGAGCGCTGGGGCGCCGCCATCCAGCAGGAGATCACCCGGGCCCAGCTGCCCGGCGTGCTGGAGTCCCTGCGGCGCGGTGAGACCGTCCGCTTCGGCGACCTGGCCGTGACGACCGGCGGCATCGCCACGCCGAAGCGCGGCGCGGTGGAGTGGAGCCAGATCCAGGGCCTGGAGGTGAAGAACGGCGTCGTCTTCCTGAAGAAGTCCGGCAAGTTCCTCCCCTGGTCCAACACCCAGGTGGGGCAGATCCCGAACTTCTTCCTCTTCCTGGCCACCGTCGACGCGATCCGCCGCCGCGCCTTCTGACCCTCCCCCACGTACCGCCCCGCCCGCGGCCGGGCGGCCGGCGTCAGCCGGCCTGGGCCGCGGGGACGGGACGGGCGTCCGCCACCGGTCCGGCGGCCGGAGCCTGCCGGAGCGCCGCCGCCACCGCGACCCCGCCGGCCGCCAGCAGCGTGCAGCCG
The DNA here is from genome assembly GCF_042735675.1 of Kitasatospora sp. NPDC059571. Lineage (NCBI taxonomy): Bacteria > Bacillati > Actinomycetota > Actinomycetes > Kitasatosporales > Streptomycetaceae > Kitasatospora > Kitasatospora sp. NPDC059571. Next base: position 9,593 of record NZ_JBHWBW010000084.1, on the reverse strand, counting down.
GCCCACACCGCCGTGTAGGCCCCCTCGGAGGGGAGCCCCGGGCGCAGCAGCACGGTGTCCAGGAGGGCGGCGGCCACGGCGCCGGTGGCGGCGCCGGCGAGGGTCTTGAGGGTGTTGTAGACGCCGGTGCCGATGCCGGTCTGGTGGGCGGGCAGCCGGTGCAGCAGGAGGCCGGGCAGCAGGCTGAGCGCGATGCCGGCGCCGAAGCCGGTGAGTGCGCCGGGGACGGCGAAGGCGAGCGCGCTGCCGTGCACGGCGGTGATCGAGGCGTACCCGGCGGTGGCCAGGGCGAAGGCGCCGACCAGTGCCGGGCGGGCACCGAACCGGCGGGCCAGGCGGTCGGCGGCCACCGCGCCGAGGGTCGCGCCGAGGACGGACGGCAGGGTGAGCAGGCCGAGCGTCTGCGAGTCCGCGCCCAGTCCGTATCCGGCCTCCGCCGGGACGGCCGCCTGGAAGGCCAGCGTCGGCGCCTGGGAGCCGTACAGCACGCAGCCGAGCAGGAAGCTCAGCACGAAGACCGGGCCGGTGGTCCGCCCGGCGAGCACCCGCAGGTCGACCATCGGGGTGCCGGTGCGCAGCTCCCGGCGGACGAAGAGGGCCAGCAGGACGGCGGCCGCGGCGAAGCAGCCGGCGGTCAGCGGGCCGCCGGCCCGGCCCGCGCCGCCGAGTCCGCCGAAGAGCACCAGCAGGCCCAGCGACAGCAGAGCGGCGCCCGGCCAGTCCATCCGGCCGTCGGCCCGGGTGGTGGACTCGGGGATCCTGCGGGCGAGGACGAGCAGGGCGAGCGCGGGCAGGGCCACCAGGCCCCACAGGGTGGGCCGGAGCATCCCGGGGTCGGTGGCGAGGGTGCCGGCGGCGACCGCGCCGGCGACCGCGCCGAGGGTGAGCGAGCCGACCAGCAGCCCGATCGCCCGGCCGCCGCGGTCGGCGCCGAGCCGGTCGCGCAGCAGCGCGAACTCCAGCGGCAGCCAGCAGGCGAGGAAGCCGCACAGGCCGCGGCCTGCGAGGAGTCCGCCGAGCGAGGCGGCCTGGGCGGTGACCGCGAAGCCGGCCGTGCAGAGCACCGCGGTGATCCGCAGCAGCCGCCGGTGGCCGTACAGGTCGCCGAGCCGGGAGGTGAGCGGCACGGCCACTCCGGAGACCAGGAACTCCACCCCGGTGACCAGCGCCTGGTCGCCCGCCCCGAGGTGGGCGGAGCCGGCGAGCTGGGGGAGCAGGATGGGGACGGCGCCCTGGAGCATGCCGCTGGCGAACTCGATGAGGATCAGCAGGGGCACGACGAGGCCGTAACCGGGCATGGGCACATCCGTGGGGGGCGTGGGGCGCCGGGCAGCGCGCCTGGTGGCGGACAGGATGGCTAACCTGGGGCCCGAGCGGCCGCATGCGCACGGATCCGCTGTTGCCGCCCCCCGTACGCAAGGATCAGCCATGATCGACGAGCTGGACCTGGCCCTGGTGGACGCGCTGCGGGTGGATCCGCGGGCGCCCTGGTCGCGGCTGGCCGTGCCGCTCGGGGTGGATCCGGCCACGCTGTCGCGGCGCTGGGCGAGGCTCTCGGGGCAGGGGGACGCCTGGGTGTCCTGCTATCCGTCGGCGGAGCGCCTCGGCCACGGGGTGAGCGCGCTGGTCGAGGTGGAGTGCCGGGCGGACGCGGTGGCGTCGGTCGCCGCGGAACTGGCGCAGGACCCGCAGGCGGCGAGCATCGAGGTGGTCAGCGGGCGGGCCGATCTGGTGGTCACGGTCGCCGGGCTGGAGCCGGCGCAGCTGAGCGGGTACGTGCTGGGGCGGCTGGGCACCGTCCCGGGGGTGCTGCGCAGCCGGACGTCGATGGTGGAGCGGATGCTGCGGGAGGGCAGCCGCTGGCGGGACGGTGCGCTGGACGCGGGGCAGCGTGCGGCGATCGGCGGGCCGCCGGCGGCCGTGCCGGGGGCCGGGCCGGGCCGGGACCTGCTGGAGGACCTGCACCTGCTGCACGCGCTCGGGGCGGACGGCCGGATGCCGTACGCGGAGCTGGCGCAGCGCACCGGGCTGCCGGCGACGACGGTGCGGCGGCGGCTGACCGAGCTGCGGGCCTCGGGGCGGCTGGTGCTGCGGTGCGACGCGTCGCCGCGGCTGACCGGGCATCCGCTGGGCACGATGCTGTGGCTGGACGTGCCGGCCGACCGGCTGCCGGCGGCCGCGCGGTGGCTGTGCGAGCAGCCGCAGACCCGGATGTGCGCGGTGACCGTGGGCGAGGCGAACCTGGCGGCGTACCTGCTGACGCACCGGCTCGGTGACGTGCGGCGGCTGGAGGCGGAGCTGGGCCGCCGGTTCCCGGACGCGCGGGTGCGGGAGCGGCAGCTGACGCTGCGGACGGTGAAGCTGGTCGGGCGGCTGCTGGACGACGAGGGGCGGGCGCGCGGCTATGTGCCGATCGACCCGCGCACCCCGCCGCCGCCGCGGCCCGGGGCGGGGGGCCGGGGGGGGCGGCCCGGGGGGGGGGGCGGCGGGGGGGAGGGGGCGGGGGGGGC
>NZ_JBHWBW010000084.1:0-7073 GCF_042735675.1 Kitasatospora sp. NPDC059571 | reverse complement strand
GCCGCGGCCCGGCCGGTCCTCGGGGGCGGACCGGCGGGGGGCGGCTCAGCCGCGCTGAAGGCGGCCGAGTGCGAGGGCGGCCAGCAGCGCGGCGCCGGTGTCGAGGACACCGTCGTCGAACTCGGCCTCCGGGGAGTGGTTGTAGGCGGCGGCGAACGGGTCGCGGCCGGGCGGGCAGGCGCCGAGCATCAGGTAGGCCGAGGGGACGTGCTCGCCGATCACCCCGAAGTCCTCGGAGCCGGCGATCGGGTGCGGCATCTCGATGTAGCGGTGCTCACCGAGCAGGCGGCGGGTGGTGTCGGCGGCGAAGGCGGCCTCCTGCGGGTCGTTGGCGGTCACCGGGTAACCGGTCTCGATCCGGGCGTCCGCGTCGAGGCCGTGGGCGGCCGCCACGCCGCGGACCACGCGCAGCGCCTCCTCGTGGACGAGGGCGCGGGCCTGCGGGGAGAAGGAGCGGATGGTGGCGGCGAACTCCGCGTCGTCGGGGATGACGTTGGAGGCGGTGCCGGCGTGGAAGGTGCCGACGGTCACCACCACCGGGTCGAAGGCGTCGAACCGGCGGGTCACCATGGTCTGCAGGGCGAGCACGGCCTCGCAGGCGGCCGGGACGGGGTCGAGGGCGGCGTACGGGCTGGAGCCGTGACCGCCGCGGCCGCGGAGGGTGACGTGCAGGGTGTCGCAGGCGGCCATCGCCGGGCCGGGCCGGGTCGCGACCATGCCGTTGGGCAGCAGGGCGGCGCCCACGTGGAGGGCGTACGCGGCGACGACCCGGTCGCCGGCGGCGTCCAGCACGCCCTCGTCGATCATGCGCTCGGCGCCGCCGCAGCCCTCCTCGCCGGGCTGGAACATCAGGACGACGTCACCGGGCAGCTCCTCGCGGCGCTCGGCGAGCAGCCGGGCGGCGCCGACCAGGGCGGCCATGTGCAGGTCGTGGCCGCAGGCGTGCATGGCGCCGGGCACCTGCGAGGCGAACGGCAGGCCGCTGGTCTCCTGTACTGGCAGGGCGTCCATGTCGGCGCGGAGCAGGACGGCGGGGCCGGGGCGGCCGCCGCGCAGGACGGCGGTGACCGAGCTGAGCCCCTTGCCGAGGGCGGTCTCCAGCGGCAGGCCGTCCAGGGCGGCGAGGATGCGGGCCTGGGTGCGCGGCAGGTCGAGGCCGATCTCCGGGTCCCGGTGGAGCTCGCGGCGCAGGTCGGCGAGGTCGGGGCGGATCCGGGCGGCGGCGTCGGCGAGTCCGGTGAGCCGGTCGGTGTCCGGCAGCTCGTCGGGGGTGGACATCGCGGCCTCCTGTGGGGGTGCGTGGGCGGTCGCCCCATGATGGGCTCGCGGGCCGCGTCGGCGCGGATGCCGCACGGAACCGCCCGGATGCGGCGGACGCGCGCACGGATTCGCCGGTCAGGGGCGGGACGCGGGTGATCGCGGCCACCGCGACCGGGGGTGCCCGCCCCTCCCGGGCGGCCCCGCCGGTACGCGAAGATGGACCGGTGACCGCCACCCCGCCGCCCCGCCCCCGCCTGATCGCCACCGACCTCGACGGCACCCTGCTGTGCCGCGGCGGGACGGTCTCGGAACGGACGGCCGCGGCGCTCGCCGCCGCCGAGCGGGCCGGGCTCCGGGTGGTGTTCGTGACCGGGCGGCCGCCGCGCTGGATGGCGCAGCTGAGCGGCCACATCGGCGGCCACGGCGTGGCGATCTGTTCGAACGGCGGGGCGGTGGTCGACGTGCACCGCGGTGAGCTGCTGGAGTCCTTCCCGCTGGGCCGGGAGGAGACGCTGGCGGTGGTCCGGGCGCTGCGCGAGCGGCTGCCGGGGACGGCGTTCGCCTTCGAGTTCCCCGGCGGTTTCGCCCGGGAGCCGGAGTACACGCTGGTGATGTGGGAGTCGGACAAGCCGCACCCGGTGGCGCCGGCCGAGGTGCTGGTGGCGGACGGCCGGGTGGACGGCCTGTTCAAGCTGCTGGCGAAGCACCCCGACCTCGACCCGGACACCTTCCTGGCGCGGGCCCGCGAGGCGGCGGGGCACCTGGTGGAGATCACCCGGTCGAGCCCGGTGCCGCTGCTGGAGATCAGCGCCCCGGGGGTGACCAAGGCGAGCACGCTGGCCCGCTGGTGCGGGGAGCAGGGCATCGACCGGTCGGAGGTGGTGGCGTTCGGCGACATGCCGAACGACCTGGAGATGCTGGCCTGGGCCGGTGCCTCGTACGCGGTGGCGAACGCGCACCCGGACGTGCTGGCGGCGGTCGCCCAGCACACCGTGAGCAACGAGGACGACGGGGTGGCGGCGGTCATCGAGACGCTGTTCTGACCGCTCCGGTGCGTGGACGGGCGAGCGCTGTCGGTAATCTGTTCGACCGTCAGTCGCGGCCGCCCCGGCCGCGCACCGATCGGGGGAACGATTCATGTCTTCGCGCACCGCTCTGCGGGCCGCCGCCCTGGCCGCCGCCGCCCTGGCGCTGACCGCCTGCAACGACCTCGGCGGGACGGCCGCACCGGCGGGCCCGCCCGCCCCGGCGGCCTCGCTCCGGGCGACCGGCGCGGCGCCCGGCAGCTCCGCTCCCGCCGCGGACCACGGGCTCGACACCCCGCCCGAGGGCCAGGCGCGGGTCGCCGGTCTGGCGCTGAGCGCCTGGGAGTGGGGCAACGACTTCAAGCAGTACGGCAAGGACGACACGGAGCTGGCCGCGCCGTCGATGGACACCTCCTGCCACCTGAAGGGCAGCGGCCCGGTGGACGGGCTCACCGGCCGGATGCAGCGCACGGTGACGCTGGCGGGGTCCGCCGCCGACTCGGTGGCGGTGTTCGGGCAGTCCTCCGCGAAGGTCTACCGCTCGGCCTCCGCCGCGCACGCCTCCGTCACCGGCTACCGCGCCGACAACAAGCGCTGCCCCTCGCACACCGACGACACCACCGGCGACGCCTTCAGTGCGGTCCACGAGGTGAAGGCGCCGGCCGTGACGGGTGCGGAGGAGGTCTACGCCGAGGAGGGCACGGCGGTGTTCGCGCTCGACGGCGGGAAGAAGACGGCCCCGCTGCCGTACGTCTACCGGGCGGCGCGCAAGGGCACGGTGGTCTTCACCGTCTTCGTCGACGTCGAGCAGGGCCAGAGCCCGGCCGTGGCGCGGAAGTACGCCGACGAGGCGCTCCGGACCCTCGCCATCAAGTGGTAGCCGCCCGGGTCTGAGCCGACCCGGCGTCAGAGCAGCGCGGACCAGCACACCCTGCTGCCGCGGCCGCCGGGCCCCGGCTCGTGCCAGGCGTCCCCGCCGAGCGCCTCGGCGCGGCGGGTGAGGTTGCGCAGCCCGCTGCGGCGGCCGCCGTCCGGGATGCCCACGCCGTCGTCGGTGACGCTCAGCAGCACCCCGGGCCGGCCGGCCACCAGCGCGTCACCGGAGGCCGGCCGCCCCGAGGCGTCCAGGTGCACGGTGGCGTCGAGCTCGACGGAGACCCGGGACGCCCGCGCGTGCCGGGCCGTGTTCGAGAGCATCTCCCGCAGTGCAGCGAGGAGTTGGCGGGCTGCCTGTTCGGCGACCAGGCTCTCCACCGGGCCGGCGAAGACGACCGAGGGCTTGAAGCCCAGTGCCGCGGCGGCCTGGCTGGCCTCCCGCAGGACCCGGGTGCGCAGGGTGTCCGGCTCGTCCCCGGTGTCGTGCTGGAGGGCGTAGATGGTGGTCCGGACCTCCTGGATGGTGGCGTCCAGCTCGTCCACCGCCTGACCGATCCGCTCCCGCACCTCGGGAACACCGGCCCGACGCGCCGCGCCCTCCAGCACCATGCCGGTGGCGAACAGCCGCTGGATCACCAGGTCGTGCAGGTCCCGGGCGATCCGGTCGCGGTCCTGGAAGACGGCGAGCCGCTGCTGGTCGCGCTGGCCCTCGGCGAGCCGCAGCGCCAGTGCGGCCTGCGAGGCGAAGGTCTGGGCGAGCTGCTTCTCCCCCTCGCTGAACGGCGCCGTCCGGCGGTTGCGCCAGACCGCGAGCCCGCCCAGCACCCGGCCGGCCGACACCATCGGCACCGCCATCGACGGGCCGAAGCTGCGGGCGAGCCGGATCACCACCCCCGGGTCGGTGGACATGTCCTCGAAGTAGACGCTCTCCCCCGCCAGCAGCCGGCCGGCGAAGCTGCCCTCCGGCATCAGCTCCCCCCGCACGTACTCGGCGGCCTCGCCGGAGGCGTGCGCCACCCGCATCTGGCCGTCGCCGGTGGGCAGCAGGATCATGCCCAGCGCCCCGTCGGCCAGGTCCCGGACCTGTTCGGCGGCGACGGTCAGCGCCACCTGCGCCTCGTCGGTGGAGAGCAGCGCCGTGGTGACCGCGGCGGCACCGGCGATCCAGCGCTCGCGGCGCCTGCCCGCCTCGTACAACCGGGCGTTCTCGATCGCCACGCCGGCCGCGGTGGCCAGGGCCTGCACCACCTGCTCGTCCTCGGGCGTGAAGATCCCGCCGCCCTGCTTCTCGGTGAGGTAGAGGTTGCCGAAGACCTCGCCGCGGACACGGATCGGCACGCCGAGGAAGGAGGTCATCGCCGGGTGGTGCGGGGGGAAGCCGGCGGAACGCGGGTCCCGGCGCAGGTCGGCGAGGCGCAGCGGCTCCGGGCGGTCGATCAGGGCGCCGAGGATGCCGCGGCCGGCCGGCAGGGCGCCGATCCGGGCGGCGGTCTCGTCGTCGATGCCGACGTGGATGAAGTCCGACAGCCCCTGGCCGTACGGGGAGATGACGCCGAGCGCGGCGTACCGGGCGTCGACGAGCTCGGCGGCTCCGGTGGCGATCCGCTGGAGGGTGGCGTGCAGGTCGAGGCCGGACCCGACCGAGACCACGGCCTCCAGCAACCGCTGCATCCGCTCGGTGACGGCGGCGGCGGACTGCAGCCGTTCGGCGACCTCGGTGACCAGGGTGTACCGCTGTGGAACCTCTCTTCGATAGGCTGGTTTCCGACGGGCCGCGCCTCGGCGCGCAGTCGCCCGATCCGCCGGGTCCCGCACTCCGGGCCCCGCCGCCGTACCACCGCTGGCCCCGACCCCAACCGGGCAGCCCTCACTCCCCAGGAGAGTCCACCGCATGGCCGGTCCTGCGTTCCGTGCCGCCGCCGTCCGGGTGCGAGTCCCCGCGACCAGTGCCAACCTCGGCCCCGGCTTCGACGCCTTCGGACTCGCCCTCGGCCTGTACGACGACATCGTCGTGCGGGTCGCAGACGCCGGGCTCTCGGTGGACATCGCCGGCGAGGGCGCCGACACCCTCGCCCGGGACGAGCGCCACCTCGTGGTGCGCTCGATGCGGGCCGCCTTCGACCGCCTGGGCGGCCAGCCGCGCGGCCTGGAGGTCGTCTGCGCCAACCGGATACCGCACGGCCGCGGCCTCGGCTCGTCCTCCGCCGCCATCTGCGCGGGCATCGTGGCCGCCCGCGCGGTCACCATCGGCGGCGCCACCGCGCTCGACGACGACGCGCTGCTCGCCCTCGCCTCCGAGCTGGAGGGCCACCCCGACAACGTCGCCGCCTGCCTGCGCGGCAACTTCACCGTGGCCTGGACGGCCGAGGACGGCGCCCGCACCATCGTGCTCGACCCGTCCGAGCAGGTCGTCCCGGTGGTCTTCGTGCCCGCCACCGAGGTGCTCACCGAGACCGCCCGCGGCCTGCTGCCGAAGACCGTCCCGCTGGCCGACGCCGCCGTCAACGCCGGCCGTGCCGCGCTGATGGTCGAGGCCCTCACCCGCCGCCCCGAACTGCTCCTCACCGCCACCGAGGACCGCCTGCACCAGGACTACCGCGCCTCCGCGATGCCCGACAGCGCCGCGCTGGTCGCCGCCCTGCGCGCGCACGGCGTCCCCGCCGTGATCTCCGGCGCCGGTCCGACCGTGCTCGCCCTCACCGACGACTCCTCCGCCGACAAGGTGCTCCAGCTGGCGGGCCCCGCCTTCGCCGGCCACCGGCTCGCGCTCGACCGCACCGGCGCCAGCGTGCTGCCGCTGGACGGCTGACCGCCGCAGTGGTGCGGAGGGAAACGATTGACAAGAACAGGGCTGGGGAATGTGTCAGGGGGTCGGTAGTGTTAACCTCATTGCTGCACCAGATGCCCATCGGGATCCGGTGCGCCGCGTCCCGATCCCGACACCCTGTCCGTACGGGGTCCGGAAGTACGGGACCACGATTCTCCGGGAGCCCGACCACAGCGCGTACGCAGCCTGCCTGCGCGATTGCGGCGCATCCCGAAGCCGTGACGGCACCTGACTCCCACCCGCGGCCTCCTGATTGAGGCACGGGCGGGCGGAGCCCGGGGGACGCCGCGCGACGGGGGCCCGGGAACCACAGGCAGCGAGGCCGGTACGAGACCGGCCCATCGCGCCACTTCGCACCACAGTGCACCGCACATCGCAGCGCTTCCCCCGATCGGCTGGTCCTTTCGGGGGACAACCGCCTCGGACCAGCGTGATTCGGCGTTGGTCAGGACAGCACAACCGGTCGCCGAGCCAGACAGGCCGACGTCCGCTCCAGGGAAGGACCCTTAGTGAGCGACACCACCGATCTGATGGGCGCGCGCCCGGACGCTGACGCGTCGGACGCAGCCGCCGCCCCCGCGGCCCCGGCCAGGCGCCGTCGCAGCGCCGCCGCCGGCCTCGACGGCCTGGTCCTGGCCGAGCTCCAGAAGCTCGCCACGGGCCTCGGTATCAGCGGTACCGGACGGATGCGCAAGAGCCAGCTCATCGAGGCCATCAAGGAGAAGAGCGGCGGTGACCCGCTGCTCGCCGGCGGCTCCGCCCCCGCTCCGGCCGCCAAGCGCGCCGCTGCCAAGGCCGCCCCGGCCGAGGAGGCGCCCGCCGCCGAGAAGCCCGCGCGCCGCACCCGCGCCGCCGCACCGGCCGCCGAGCCGCAGGCCCAGGCCCAGGCCCAGGCCCAGATCGAGATCCCGGGCCAGGCCGCCGCCGAGACCGCCGCGCCGGCCCGCGCCGAGCGCACCCGCCGCCGTGCCACCTCGGCCGCCGGCGCCCCCGCCGCCGAGGCCGCGGAGTCCGCCGGCACCGTGGTCGCCGAGGCCAAGGCCGAGACCAAGGCCGCCGAGCCGCGCGGCGTCGAGGGCGAGGGC
>NZ_JBHWBW010000083.1:4576-22557 GCF_042735675.1 Kitasatospora sp. NPDC059571 | reverse complement strand
GTTTTGGGCCGCCCCGACGCGCCTGATGGTGGGAGCCGTCGAGGGGCCCCCCCCGCCCCGGCCCCCGCCCCCCCCGGGGGGGGCGGGGCGCGCGGCGCGGGTGGGGTGAGTGGCCCCCGCCCCCCCCCCGGGCGGGGCCCGGGGGGCACGGGCGTCAGCGGGAGCGGGCGTCAGCGGGCGGCCCAGGCGAGCAGCCCGTCGAGCGGCAGCGTGGTGACCACCCGGTCCTCCGGGACGCCCGCGGCCTCGGCCCGGGCGCAGCCGTACGGCTGCCAGTCGAGCTGGCCGGGCGCGTGGGCGTCGGTGTCGATCGTGAACAGGCACCCCGCGTCCAGTGCCCGGGCGATCAGCCGGGACGGCGGGTCGCGGCGGTCCGGGCGGCAGTTGATCTCGACGGCGGTGCCGGTCTCGGCGCAGGCCGCGAAGACCGCGTCGGCGTCGAAGGCCGACTCCGGCCGGGCCCGCTTGCCGGCGACCAGCCGGCCGGTGCAGTGGCCGAGCACGTCGACCAGCGGGTTGCGGACGGCGGCGGTCATCCGCCGGGTCATCGCGGCCCGGTCCATCCGCAGTTTGGAGTGGACGGAGGCGACGACCACGTCGAGCTCGGCGAGCAGCGCCGGGTCCTGGTCGAGGCCGCCGTCGTCGAGGATGTCGCACTCGATCCCGGTCAGCAGGCGGAACGGGGCGAGCTCGCGGTTGACGGCGGCGACCACCCGCAGCTGCTCGCGGAGCCGCTCGGCGCTCAGCCCGTTGGCGACGGTCAGCCGCGGGGAGTGGTCGGTCAGCACGGCCCACTCGTGGCCGAGGTCGCGGGCGGTGCGGGCCATCTCCTCGATCGGGCTGCCGCCGTCCGACCAGTCGGAGTGCAGGTGGCAGTCGCCGCGCAGGGCGGCGCGCAGCTGCTCCCCGCCCTCGGCGAGCGGGCCCGCGCGCTCCTCGGCCTCGGCGAGGTAGCCGGGGGTGTCGCCGGCCGAGGCCTCGGCGATGACCTGCGCGGTGACCGGTCCGACGCCGGGCAGCCGGGCGGCGCGGTCCGCGTCGAGGGGGCCGGCGGGCAGCGATCGGGCGGCGGCGGCCGCGGTGCGGAAGGCCTTCACCCGGTACGGCGAGGCGTCCTCGCGCTCCAGCAGGAAGGCGATGCGTTCCAGTGCTGCGACGGGGTCCATGGGCCCAGTGTGGCGGGAGCCCCGGCGGGCCGCTCCCGGGCCGCCCCCGGGCGGTTTCCGGGCCGCCGGAGGCCTTGTTGACATGTCGTCTAACTGGTTGACTGCGGGTGGACCTCCGCTCCTCCCCCACCCCCACCGGAGCCCCGATGCGCGACACCGCCCGCACCAAGGACCGCGAGCAGAACGCCGACCGCCTGCTGCGCGCCTCCGCCCGGCACTCCTACGACCCGATGACCGAGATCGACTGGGACGCCCCGGTGGACCCGGACCACTTCGCCCTGCCCGCCCACCGGGTCGCCCTCTACGGCACCCCGCTGTGGGCGGGCCTGACCCCGCAGCAGCAGGCCCGGCTGAGCGTGCACCAGTTCGCCGCCTCCGCGGCTGCCGGCATCTGGTTCGAGCTGGTGCTGATGGAGGGCCTGATCCGGCACGTGTACGACGGCGACCTGACCACCCGGCACGCCCAGTACGCGCTGACCGAGGTCGCCGACGAGTGCCGGCACTCGACGATGTTCGCCCGCTACATCACCGCCACCGGGTACCCGTCCGCCCGGGTCTCCGCCCGGGCGCAGCGCCGCGGGAAGATCCACTTCCTGCTGAACGACACCACGATGACCTTCGCCGGCGCGATCTTCGTCGAGGAGTTCACCGACGCGATGCAGCGGGAGATGATCCGCGACGAGGCGCTGCAGCCGCTGGCCCGGTCGGTGGCGCGGATCCACGTGGTGGAGGAGGCCCGGCACATCGGGTACGCCAAACCGGAGCTGGAGCGGCGCTGGGCCCGGATGAGCCCGGCGCGCAAGGCGGTGTTCCGGCGCGGGCTGGTGGTGCTGGCCCGGCTGGCCGTCGCCGAGCTGGTGCACCCGCGGGTCTACGCCCTCTCCGGGCTCGACGCGCGGGAGGCCCGGCGCGCCGCCGCGCAGAACCCGCACTGGCAGCGGACCAAGGTGGACTGGGCTCGCAAGGCGATGGCGTTCTTCACCGAGATCGGGGTGATCGACGAGCGCACCGCGCCGCAGTGGCGCCGGGCCGGCCTGCTCGGCGCCGACTGAGCGCGCCGGGCCGCCCGGATCCGCCGAGCGGGGTGCGCGGCGCCCCCCTCCGGGCGGAGGATCGGAGGGTGGACGGCAACGGAACGGCCGGGGGGCTCCGCCTCGGCAGCGCGCGGGCGCGGTGGGTGCTGCTGGCGACCGTGCTGGGCTCCGGCATGGCGATGCTGGACGGCACCGTGGTCAACGTGGCGCTGCCGCGGATCGGCCAGGACCTCAACGCCTCGCTGGCGTCACTGCAGTGGACGGTCAACGCCTATCTGCTCACCCTCGCCGCACTGATCCTGCTGGGCGGCTCGCTCGGCGACCGGTACGGGCGGCGCCGGGTGTTCCTGATCGGCGTCTGCTGGTTCGCGGCCGCGTCGGCGATCTGCGCGGCGGCCCCGACCATCGAGGTGCTGATCGCGGCGCGGGCACTGCAGGGCATCGGCGGTGCGCTGCTGACGCCCGGCTCGCTGGCCATGCTCCAGGCGGTGTTCCACCCGGACGACCGGGCCGGCGCGGTCGGCGCCTGGTCGGGCCTGGGCGGGGTGGCGGCCGCGGTGGGGCCGTTCCTCGGCGGCTGGCTGGTGGACGGCCCGGGCTGGCGGTGGATCTTCCTGCTGAACGTGCCGGTGGCGGCGGTGGTGGTCGCGGTGTCGCTGCGGCACGTGCCGGAGACCCGCGATCCCGAGCAGTCCGGGCGCTTCGACGTGCTCGGGGCCGCGCTGGCCGCGCTGGCCCTGGCCGGGGTGACGTACGCGCTGACCGAGACAGGCAGCACCGCGGCACCGGTGGCCGGGGTGCTGGGGCTGGCGTTCGGGGTGGCGTTCGTGCTGGTGGAGCGGCGGGCGGCGGAGCCGATGCTGCCGCTGGAGCTGTTCTCCTCGCGGCTGTTCACCGCGGTGAACCTGGTGACGCTCTGCGTGTACGGCGCCTTCAGCGGGGTCTTCCTGCTGCTGACCGTGCAGTTGCAGGTGGTGTCCGGCTTCAGCCCGCTGACCGCCGGGGTGGCCCTGGTGCCGATCACGGTGATGATGCTGGCCTTCTCCGGCCGGGCCGGACGGCTGAGCCGGCGGATCGGGCCGCGGCTGCCGCTGTTCGTCGGACCGCTGGTCTGTGCCTGCGGGGTGCTGCTGATGCTGCGGATCGGGCCCGGCGCCTCGTACTGGACCGATGTGCTGCCCGCCGTGACCGTGATGGGCGCGGGGATGGCGCTGCTGGTCGCGCCGCTGACGGCGACCGTGCTGGCGGCCGTGGAGGTGCGGCGGGCCGGGATCGCCAGCGGGGTGAACAACGCGGCGGCCCGCGCCGCCGGACTGCTCGCGGTGGCGGCGCTGCCCGCGCTGTCGGGGCTGACCGGCAACGCCTACCGCGTCCCGGCCGAGGTGGACGACGCGTTCGGCACCGCGATGATGATCTGCGCCGGCCTGCTGGCGACCGGCGGACTGCTGGCGCTGGCGACCGTGCGCAGCGACGCGCTGGAGCCGGACCGGCCGGTCGCGGAGCCGAACTGCGAGTGGCGGTGCGACACCACCACCCCGCCGATGGACCCGGGGCACTGCCCGGAGCTGGAGGAACAGCAGCGGGCGGCCGACCGCTGAACCGCGGCCGACCGCCCCTGCTTCACCCTGCGGGCACTCCGAGCGGGCTCAGAGGATGTCGCCCGGCGCGTACTTCGCGGCCTCCGGGTGGGCCGCGGCGACGGCCTCGATCCGGCGGACGATCTCGGCGACCTGGGCACCGGCCGCGCCGGTGAAGGAGAGCCGGTCGGCGAGCAGCGCGTCCAGCGCGGCCCGGTCGAGCGGGATCCGCTCGTCCTCGGCGAGGCGGCCGAGCAGCGCGTTCTCGCGGGCGCCCTCACGCATGGCGAGCGCGGAGGCCACCGCGTGCTCCTTGATGACCTCGTGCGCGGTCTCCCGGCCGACGCCGGCCCGCACCGCGCCCATCAGGACCTTGGTGGTGGCGAGGAACGGCAGGTAGCGGTCGAGCTCGGCCTCGATGACGGCCGGGAAGGCGCCGAACTCGTCGAGGACGGTGAGGAAGGTCTCCAGCAGGCCGTCGAAGGCGAAGAAGGCGTCCGGCAGGGCGACCCGGCGGACGACGGAGCAGGAGACGTCGCCCTCGTTCCACTGGTCGCCGCCGAGCTCGGCGGTCATCGAGGCGTAGCCGCGCAGGATGACGGCGAGGCCGTTGACGCGCTCGCAGGAGCGGGTGTTCATCTTGTGCGGCATCGCCGAGGAGCCGACCTGGCCGGCCTTGAAACCCTCGGTGACCAGCTCGTGGCCGGCCATCAGGCGGATCGTCTTGGCGAGGCTGGACGGCGCGGCGGAGAGCTGGACGAGGGCGGAGGTCACCTCGAAGTCCAGCGAGCGCGGGTAGACCTGGCCGACGCTGGTGAGCACGTGGTCGAAGCCGAGGTGGCCGGCGACCCGACGCTCCAGCTCGGAGAGCTTCTCGGCGTCGCCGCCGAGCAGGTCGAGCATGTCCTGGGCGGTGCCGACCGGGCCCTTGATGCCGCGCAGCGGGTAGCGGGCGATGAGCTCCTCGAGGCGCGCGAAGGCGACCAGCAGCTCGTCCGCGACGGTGGCGAAGCGCTTGCCGAGGGTGGTGGCCTGGGCGGCGACGTTGTGCGAGCGGCCGGCCATGACCAGCTCGCCGTACTGGGCGGAGAGCCGGCCGAGGCGGACGAGGACGGCGACGGTGCGGTCGCGGACGTGCTCCAGCGACTGGCGGATCTGGAGCTGCTCGACGTTCTCGGTGAGGTCGCGCGAGGTCATGCCCTTGTGGATCTGCTCGTGCCCGGCGAGGTCGCTGAACTCCTCGATGCGGGCCTTCACGTCGTGCCGGGTGACGCGCTCGCGGGCGGCAATCGACTCCAGGTCGACCTGGTCGATGACGCGCTCGTAGTCGGCGACGGCGTCGGCCGGAACCTCGATGCCGAGGTCCTGCTGGGCCTTCAGGACGGCGAGCCACAGGTGGCGCTCGAGGACCACCTTGTGCTCGGGGGACCACAGCTGGGCCAGGGTCGCCGAGGCGTACCGGGAGGCCAGGACATTGGGGATCTGGGGCTTCGCGCTCACGCTTCGCAAGCCTAACAGTCGAGGCCGGGCGGGCCCGAGCCGCCTCGGCGCCGCTCCCCCGCAGGTCCGGGGGGCGGGCCCGAGCGGCGGCGCCTAGCGGGTGGCGCAGAGCAGCGGCAGCACCTGGCGGCAGAGCGACTCCAGGGCGACCCGCTGCTCGGCGTCGAGGCTGTCGAACGCCTCCTGGGCGCGGACCATGTCGGTGCGGATCCGCTCCAGCACCTCGCGGCCCTGCTCGGTGATACCGACGATCTTCACCCGGCGGTCGCCCGCGGCGGCCTCCCGCTGGGCCAGGCCGAGGGACTCCAGGCGGTCCACGATGCCGGTCACGTTGGACGCGTCGCAGCCCAGCCGACCGGCCAGCGCCCGCATCGGGACCGGCTCGCGGACGGCCTTGAGCGCCTTGGCCTGCGAGGAGTTGAGACCGTGCCGGGCGGCGGCCGCGGCGAAGTCCTGGAAGTAGGCGGCGCCCACGGCGGCCACCGTCTCCATCAGGTCGGCGGTGGTCGGCGGGGTGGCGGTGGCGTTGGTGCCCATGGGGTCAGGGTACGACGGAATGGTTCACCATCTCCAGCTTTGACCGTTCAAAGGACTTCCCCGCGGCGGGCGTCACAGCACCAGCTGCTCGAACAGGTGCCGCAGCTCGGCCTCCGGGTCGGCGGTCAGACCGGTGTGCACCGGGCCCGGCTGCACCACGGCGCTGCGCGGCGCGGTGAGCCAGCGGAAGCGCTGCCCGGGGCTGTCGCCCGCGGCCGGGCCGGCCGCCCCGCCGCCGCCGCAGACGCCCTCGACGCCGTGCAGCGCCCGGCGCACCCCGGCGACGTCCGCGACCGGGTCGAGGGCCAGCAGCCGCCCCTGGTCCAGGTGGGTGCGGGCGCCGAGGTAGCCGCTCTGCCGGCAGTAGAGCAGGACCCCGACGTTGACGAACTCGCCGCGTTCGACCCGCGGCACGGCGCGGATCACCGCGTACTCGTAGTCGTGGTAGCCGGTCGCGCTCATCGGGCGGACACCTCCGGGAGCCAGTCGCGGGGGCCCGCCAGCCGGGCCGTCAGCTGCGCACGGTAGGCGGCGCGGACGTCGTCGGGCGCGGCGAAGCCCGGCTCGTCGGCGAGCCACACGTCGGGGACGGCGGCCAGTGCCGCCTCCAGGGCCGCCGCCGCGCGCGGGGCGAGTTCGGCGTCGGCGGCCTTCAGGTCGGGCGCCGCGGGCAGCAGCGCGTGGTCCGCGGCGTCGTAGCGGCGGGCCACCCAGCCGGCCGCGCCGGCCCAGTGGTGATGGAAGATCAGGCTGGCGCCGTGGTCGATCAGGCGCAGCCCGCCGGCCGCGACCAGCAGGTTGGGGTTGCGCCAGGAGCGGTCGACGTTGCCGATCAGGGCGTCGAACCAGAGCACCCGCCCGGCGAGTTCCGGGTCGACGTCGAAGCAGAGCGGGTCGAAGTTGAGGGCGCCGCTGACGAACGCCATGCCGAGGTTGGCGCCGCCGCTGGCCCGCATCTGCTCCTGGATCTGGACCTCGGGCTCGCTGCGGGCGAGCACCGGGTCGAGGTCGAGCAGGACGAGTTCGGGCACCGGCAGGCCGAGGCCGCGGCCGAGCTCGCCGGCCAGTACCTCGGCCACCAGGGCCTTGCGGCCCTGCGCGGCGCCGCACCACTTCAGCACGTACAGCCTGCGGTCGTCGCCCTCGACCAGGCCGGGCATCGAGCCGCCTTCGCGCAGGGGCGTCACATAGCGGAGCGCCGTCACCTCGGGGAGCATCCGGCCAGCGTACCGACCCCGCGGGTGCCTCTCGCCGCCGCACTGCGGTGGCAGGTGCCGTTCGTCCGTGCGAGTGTGGCCAGACAGTGGCTCTCTACGGCACGGACCAGCACGCAACGGACCAGCACGTAAGGGATGGACGATGGAGCGACCTCGGATCCTGATCGTCGGCGGCGGCTTCGCCGGGCTGGAGTGCGCCCGCCGGCTGGAACACAAGCTCGCGCCCTCCGAGGCGGAGATCTCGCTCGTCACCCCGTTCAGCTACCAGCTCTACCTGCCGTTGCTGCCGCACGTCGCGGCCGGCGTGCTGACGCCGCAGTCGGTCGCGGTGTCACTGCGCCGCAGCCTGCGCCGCACGCACATCGTGCCGGGCGGCGCGATCGGGGTGGACCCGCGGGCCAAGGTGATCGTGGTCCGCAAGATCACCGACGAGGTGGTGGCGGAGCGGTACGACTACCTGGTGCTCGCACCGGGCAGCGTCACCCGCACGTTCGACATCCCGGGGCTGACCGACTACGCCCGCGGGATGAAGACGCTGGCCGAGGCCGCGTACATCCGCGACCACGTGATCGCGCAGCTGGACCTCGCCTCGACCACGCTGGACCAGCGCGAGCGGGAGTCCCGGCTGCAGTTCGTGGTGGTCGGCGGCGGCTACGCGGGCACCGAGACCGCGGCCTGCCTCCAGCGGCTCACCACCGCGGCGATCCGGCGCTACCCGCGGCTGGACCCGCGGCTGATCAAGTGGCACCTGATCGACATCGCCCCCAAGCTGATGCCGGAGCTGGGCGACAAGCTCGGCACCACCGCGCTGGAGATCCTGCGCGGGCGCGGCGTCGAGGTGTCGCTGGGCGTCTCGGTGGCCGAGGTCGGCGCGGAGAGCGTGAAGTTCACCGACGGCCGGGTGCTGCCGAGCCGGACGCTGATCTGGACGGCGGGGGTCACCGCCAGCCCGCTGATCGGCACGCTGGACGCGGAGACCGTGCGCGGCCGGATCGCGGTCACCGCGGAGATGCGGGTGCCGCAGTTCGACGGGGTGTTCGCGCTCGGCGACGCGGCCGCCGTACCGGACCTCGCGCAGGGCGACGGCGCGGTCTGCCCGCCGACCGCCCAGCACGCCGCCCGCCAGGGCAAGGCCGTCGCCGACAACGTGGCGGCGGCGCTGCGCAACCAGCCGCTGGAGCCGTACTACCACAAGGATCTCGGCCTGGTGGTGGACCTCGGCGGCAAGGACGCCGTCTCCAAGCCGCTCGGCGTCGAACTGCACGGGCTGCCCGCGCAGCTGGTCGCCCGGGGCTACCACCTGATGGCGATGCGGACCAACTCGAGCAAGTTCCGGGTCGGCGCGAACTGGCTGCTGAACGCCACCGCCGGCGACGACTTCGTGCGGACCGGCTTCCTGGCCCGGCAGCCCGCCCGGCTGCAGGACTTCGAGTACACCGACGCCTATCTGACCCGTGACCAGGTGCGCGAGCACGCCCAGTCGCTGCTGGCGCGGGGATCCGCCACCTGACGGAGAGTCAGTGTCACCGGTCGGGTGAATCCGCCCGCCGGCCGGCCCCGGCGCTACCGCCCTGACCTGGGCGGTAGCGCCGACACGCATGCCCGGGTGATTGTCGGACAGCGCGCCGCGGCCGCGATTAGCGTCCGGCGGCATGCGACCAATCTCCCTGCCCCGCCGCCGCACCGTGCTGTCCGCCGCGGCCGCCGCCACCGCCGGTGCCGCACTCGCCGGGCCCGCCCGGGCGCTCGCCGCGCCCGCCGACGTGCCCGCGGACGCGGCGGCGGCCCGCGAGATCCGCGACGAGTTCGTGCACAGCTGGGAGGGGTACAAGCAGGTCGCCTGGGGCTGGGACGAGGTCCGGCCGGTCTCCGGCACCCGCAACGACTTCTTCGCCGACGGGCGGACCTTCGGCCTGTCGATCGTCGAGGCACTGGACACCCTGTGGCTGATGGGGCTGGACGACGACGTCCGGCTCTGCGCCGACTGGATCGAGCAGCACCTCGACCCGGCGCAGGACGCCGACGTCCAGGTCTTCGAGGCGGTCATCCGGCTCGTCGGCGGGCTGCTCGCGGGCCACCTGTGCACCGGCCGGGACGCCCTGCTGACCCGCTGCCGCGAGCTCGCGGACCGGCTGCTGCCCGCCTTCACCCGCTCCCCCACCGGCATGCCGTACCGCTACGTCAACCTGCGCACCGGCGCGGTCTCCGGCACCACCAGCCCGCTCGCCGAGATCGGCTCCAACGTGCTGGAGTTCGGCCTGCTCTCGCAGCTGACGGGCGATCAGAAGTACTGGGACGCCGCCAAGCGCGCGCTGCGCGCGGTCGTCCAGCGCCGCTCCGCGCTCGACCTGCTCGGCACCTCGCTGAACATCGAGAGCGGGCGGTGGAAGGACACCACCGCGTGCGCGCCCAACCCGCCGGTCGACTCCTTCTACGAGTACCTGTGGGCGGGCGCCGAGCTCTTCGGCGACGGCGAACTGCGGGACTGGTACCGGCTGCTGACCGACGCGGTGCTCGGCCGCCAGCTGGAGCGGCAGGGCGGCTACGCCTGGTACCGGCAGGTCGACTACGCCACCGGGCGCACCGTCGGCCGGGGCGCCTCCGAGCTCGGCTCGTTCTACGCGGGGCTGCTCGGCAAGGGCGGCGACCTGGACGCGGGGCGCGACTACTACCGCACCTGGACGATGATCCTCGACAACAACCCGGTGGTGCCGGAGGCGATCGACTACGGGGGCGCCTCGGTGACCTCGGGCCGCAACGACCTGCGGCCGGAGTACGTCAACTCCTCCTTCGACCTGTGGCGGCTGACCGGCGACCCGTACTTCAAGGAGACCGCGTACCGGTACTTCGCCGGGCTGCGGGACAACCTGCGGGTGCCCGGAGGGTACACGGTCGCCGACGAGGTGTCGCCGGTGCGGCGCGGCGACCTGACCCCGGGCTACTGGTTCGCGGAGAACCCGAAGTACCTCTACCTGATGTTCGCGGCGGCGCCGCGCTTCGACTACCGCTCCGGCCTGCTGTCGACGGAGGGGAAGCTGCTGCGCGGCGCCGTGCGGGGCTGACCGTCCGGCCGGGTCAGCGGGCCGTCAGGTACATCCCGGCGGCGTCCTGGCCCGGGGTGTTGCGGCAGGACCAGTTGCCGGACGTCTGGGCGGCGAGCAGGGTCAGGCAGCGGCCGAGGGCGAGCTCGGCGTAGTAGTTGGGGTGGAAGGACTCCTGCAGGGTGCCCTGCGTGGTGGTGCCCATGTCCAGGAAGCGGGCCCACTCGCTGGTGGTCGCCGAGGGTGCGGTGCCCGGTGCGGCGAGCCTGGTGGCGGTGGAGCAGACCTCGCGGCCCTGCAGCAGGTCGCGCAGGTCGAGGAACTGCACGCCCTTGGCCGCCGCCACCGCGGCGAGGTGGTCGGAGATCTCCGGGACGAGGGTGTCGCGGGCCCAGGTGGCGTCGCCGTCCCAGAACGGGCAGCCGCCGGTGCTCGTCCGGCTCCAGCCGCTCTCCGGGTAGCGGTTCTCGCTGCTGCGCGGGATCGGCGAGGGGTAGGACTGCAGGACGATCCGGTAGCTGCCGCTCGCGTACCCGGCGGCGGACATCACCGCCCGGACCTCGTCGATCGACTTGCCGACGCCGGCCATCGCGGTGGACATCTTCGCGTCCACCGCGGCCTGCTGGTCGTCGTTGCAGTACGAGTACCAGATCTCGTAGTCCTGCACGCAGGTGGAGATCACGTCCGCGAAGCCGAGGTCGTTGCCGCCGACGGACAGCGTGATCAGCTTGACCGTGTTGTTCGCGGCGACCTGGGCGAGCTGGTCGGCCTGCGGGGCCTCGCCCTTGAAGGACTGTCCGCCGTTGGCGGCGCGGAAGACGTTGGCGGTGGTGGCGCCGGAGCAGGCGAGGTTGATCTGGGTCTGCGCGACGGTGGGCGCGGAGCGGACCTCGGCGACGTCGGACCGGTCGCACCCGCTCGCGTAGGTGGTGCCGTAGACCCGGGTCGGGTCGTAGCCGCTGCCCGTCCAGGCGCGGTCGGTGCCGTCGCGGCTGCCGGAGGTGGTGTCGCTGTTGCCCTTCCAGCGGCCGGCCTCGCCGGAGATGTAGCTGTCGCCCATGGAGACGACGGCGGTGGGACCGGTGGCGGCCGCGGCGGGGGCCGGGGTGGCCAGGAGCAGCGGCAGGACGAGGGCTGCGGCGGTGAGCAGGGCGGCGGCTCTGGGGGGCGTGCGGTTCTCGGGCACGGCGGAACTCCTGCGGACGGCCTCGCGCGCGTGGGGTAGCGAGGCGCTGGTGAGGGTGGACCGCCGGCCGGTGGCGTGGAGAAGATGACATGCCCGCGGTTGTTACCGCCAGGTATCTGCAGCATCAAATTCGCTCGGTGACGGAGCATGTCCGTGCGTGACGGAGATCACTCCCGCCGCCCGTCGCCCGCTCAGGTCAGCCGGGGCGCCCCCCGCCCGGTGCGCAGCACCGCGGCCAGGTCGTCCGCCAGCCGGGCGGCCTCCTCGGCGGTGAGTGCGGCCGGGGTGAGCCGGATGCCGGGCGGGGACTGCAGCCGGAACCGCGCACCGGGCGCGGCGACCCAGCCGCGCTGGAGCAGGGCGGCCGTCACCGCCGTCTCGTCGGGCACCGGCACCCAGACGTTCAGCCCGCTCTCGCCGTGACCGGCGATGCCGTGCCGGGCGAGCCCGGCCAGCAGCGCCTCGCGGCGGGCGCGGTAGGCGGCGGCGACCCGCGCCACCGGGGCCGCGTCGGTGCGCCAGAGTTCGGCGACCGCGCACTGCAGGAGGTGGCTGACCCAGCCGGTGGCCAGCCGCTGGCGCCCCAGGATCCGGCCGATGGTCTCCTCGTCGCCGACCGCCACCGACAGCCGCAGGTCGGGCCCGTACGCCTTGGCGGCGGACCTGACGAGCAGTCGGCTCGGCAGCGCGGGCCCGCCGTCGGGTGCCGCGGCGAGCGAGCGGAACGGCTGGTCGACCATGCCGTGGCCGTGGTCGTCCTCGATCAGCAGGATGCCCGGGTGGCGGGCCAGGACGGCGCGCAGGTCGGCGGCGCGGGCCTCGGTCAGGGCGGCGCCGGTCGGGTTCTGGGCGCGGCTGGTGACGATCAGGCAGCGGGCGCCGGCGGCGAGCGCGGCGTTCACGGCGTCGGGCAGCGGGCCCTCGTCGTCCAGGGCGACCGGGGCGGGCCGGAGGCCGAGGGCGGGCAGCAGGTCGAGCAGGCTGCCCCAGCCCGGGTCCTCGACGGCGACGGTGTCGCCGGGGCGCAGCCGGGTGACGAGGGCCTGTTCGATGGTGTCGAGGGAGCCCGAGCAGACCGCCAGGGCGCCGTCCGGGGCGCCGTCGGCGGCGAAGGAGGCGCGGGCCAGGTCGAGCAGGCCGGGGTCGGCGGCGGGGTGGCCGTAGAGCACGGGCGCCCGGTCGGCGGCGGCCGCGGCAACGGCGAGGGCGGGCCCGAGGGCGGGCAGCAGGGCGGGGTCGGGGTTGCCCGCGGAGACGTCCACGGCGCCGGCCGGGACGGGGATCCGGATCTGGTCGCGCGGGGTGGTGACCGGCCGGGGGCGGATCCGGCTGCCCTTGCGCCCGGCGGTCTCGATGACGCCGCGGTCGCGCAGCAGGCGGTAGGCGGCGGCGACGGTGTTGGGGTTGACGCCGAGGTCGGCGGCGAGGTCGCGCAGCGGCGGGAGGGCCGTGCCGGGCGGCAGTTCGCCCGTGCCCACGGCCCGTTCGACGTCGGCGGCGATCTCGCTGGCACGCCGACCCTTGATCGGATACTCTCCTAGCACAAAGAACATTATGCACTAGTACAGAGGGGTTGTCATGTCGGACACCGCCTACGCCCGGACCGCCCGGACCACGCCCACCCGCTACCGGGAGCGGGCGACCTGGGAGCGCGAGGCGATCCACGCCGTCCTCGACGCCTCCTGGATATGCCACCTCGGCTTCGTCGTGGACGGCGCGCCGGTCGTCCTGCCGACCATCTACGCCCGGGTCGGCGACCGGCTGTACGTCCACGGCTCCACCGGCAGCCGCCCGCTGCGCGCCGCCGGGGACGACCGGGGCCTGCCGGTCTGCGTCACCGTCACCCTGGTCGACGGCCTGGTGCTGACCAAGTCCGCCTTCAACCACTCCGTCAACTTCCGCTCGGTGGTGGCACACGGCACCGCCCACCAGGTCACCGACCCCGACGAGCTCGCGGTGGCACTCGACGCGCTGGTGGACCAGGCGGTACCCGGCCGCTCGGCAGACGTCCGCCCGGCCAACGCCAAGGAGCTCGCCGCCACCGCGGTGATCCGGCTGGTGCTGGACGAGGTGTCGGCCAAGACCCGCAACGACGGCGCGAACGACGACGAGGCCGACCTCGGCCTGCCGCACTGGTCCGGCGTGGTCCCGGTGCGCACCGCGTACGGCACGCCCGAGCCGCACCCTGGCACCGCCGTCCCGCTGCCCGGCTACCTGGCCGAGCTGGGCTGAGCGGGTCCGCGATGCTGATCAGATCCTGGGACCGCGGCAGCGAACCGGAGTGGCGCACCTGGCTGGCGGGCCGCGACTTCGGGCTGCTGGCGGCGAACGGCCCGGCCGGCTCCGGACCGGTGCTCGTGCCCACCCACTTCCTGCTGGACGCTGACGCCGGCGAGATCCTGCTCCACCTCGCGGCGCCGAACCCGATCTGGGCGGCGCTGCGCGCCGACCCGCACGCCACCCTCGCGGTCACCGACGACTACGCCTACGCCCCCGGCTACTGGCGCGGCGAGCCGGGCACCCCGACCAGCCTGTACGCCTCGGTGCACTTCGACTGCACCGCCGAGATCGTCGACGACCCGGCGGGCAAGGCGGAGATCCTCACCCGGCAGGTCGCCCACTTCCAGCCCGAGGCCGCCCTCGGGGTGGTCCCGGGCGAGGCCCCGTTCGGCCCGCTCCTCTCCGGCCTGCGAGGGCTGCGGCTGACCGTGCGCTCGGTGCGGGCCAAGTTCAAGTACGACGACAAGAAGACGGTCGCCGAGCAGGCGGAGCTGGCCGACCGGCTCGCCGAGCGCGGCACCGGCCGGGACGCGGGCGCACGCACCCAGCTGCTGCGGCGCAACGCCCGGCGCGCCGGGCACCGGGCCGGCGACGGCGGACGGGTGACGGACGGCAGCTGAGCGACGGGTGGCGGCCGAACGGCGGACGGGCCGTCGGCTGTCGTCCCATCAGCCGCAAAACGGGCACAACGGGCATGGAACTGATGGAATGTGGAACGGATCCTGTCCACCTCCCGGCCGAGCAGGCGGGCCGCCCACCGTCGAGGAGCCCGTCACCGTGTCCACCTCGTCCCCGCCGCATCCGGAGGCCCATCTCGGGCACGTCGTGTTCATCTCGGCCGCGGCCGCGATGGGCGGCTTCCTCTTCGGCTACGACAGCGCGGTCATCAACGGCGCGGTGACCGGGATCCAGAAGCACTTCGGGGTGGGCAACGGCGAGACGGCGTTCGTGGTGGCCATCGCCCTGCTGGGCTCGGCGGCCGGCGCAGTGGTGGCCGGGCGGCTCGCCGACCACCTCGGCCGGGTGCGGACGATGCTGCTGGCGGCGACGCTGTTCGCCCTCAGCGGCGTCGGCTCGATGTTCCCCCCGTCCATCCAGGTGCTGGCGGTGTGGCGGGTGGTCGGCGGTGTGGCGATCGGCATCGCCTCGGTGATCGCCCCGACGTACATCGCCGAGGTCTCCCCCACCGCCTACCGCGGCCGGCTGGCCTCGTTCCAGCAGCTCGCCATCGTCCTCGGCATCACCGTCTCCCAGCTCGCCAACTACGCGCTGAACCAGGCCGCCGGCGGGGAGTCCACCAACCACCTGGGCGGGATCCAGGCCTGGCAGTGGATGCTCGGCGTCGAGACGATCCCGGCCCTCGTGTACGGGCTGATGGCGCTGGCCATCCCCGAGTCGCCGCGCTACCTGATCGCCGACAACCGCGAGGAGCAGGCGCGCAAGGTGCTCACCGAGGTCGAGGGGCAGGGCGTCGACCTGGACGCCCGGGTCGCCGAGATCCGGTCGGTGCTGAACGCGTCCCGCAAGCCGCGGGCGAAGGACCTCCTCGGCGGCCGCTTCGGACTGCTGCCGATCGTCTGGGTGGGCATCGGCGCCTCGGTGTTCCAGCAGTTCGTCGGCATCAACGTGATCTTCTACTACTCGTCGTTCCTGTGGCAGTCGGTCGGCATCAACGAGTCCAACTCCCTGCTCATCAGCCTCTCCACCTCGATCGTCAACGTGGTCGGCACGGTGGTCGCGATGACCCTGGTCGACCGGATCGGCCGCAAGCCGCTGGCCCTGGCCGGCTCGGTCGGCATGGCGCTCTCGCTGGGCACCGCCGCCTGGGCGTTCTCCTACCGGCAGGGCACCGGGAACACCGCCACCCTGGAGAGCACGTACGCCACCGTGGCGCTGGTGGCGGCGCACGTCTTCGTCTTCTGCTTCGCGTTCTCCTGGGGCGTGGTGGTCTGGGTGCTGCTCGGCGAGATGTTCCCGAACGCGATCCGGGCCCTGGCGTTGTCGGTCGCCGCGTCCGCGCAGTGGATCGCCAACTGGGCGATCACGGTCAGCTTCCCCGACCTCGCCGACTGGAACCTGTCGGCCACCTACGTGATCTACGCGGGCTTCGCCCTGCTGTCCATCCCGTTCGTGGCGTACTGCATCAAGGAGACCAAGGGCCGGCCGCTGGAGGACATGGGATGAGCGGGCACGACGAGGCGGTCGGCGGGCCGGTGCAGAACGTCGAGTTCCCCAGCAACGGGCAGACCGCGCACGGCTATCTGGCGCTCCCGCCGCAGGGGGTCGGCCCCGGCCTGGTGGTCGTCCAGGAGTGGTGGGGGCTCACCACCCACATGACGGCGATGGTGGACCGGTTCGCCGCGGAGGGATACGTCGCCCTCGCCCCCGACCTGTACGGCGGCGCCACCACGCACGACCGCGACGAGGCGGCCCGGATGCTGCGGGAGCTGCCGCCCGACCGCGCGGCACGGGACCTGCGCGGCGCGGTGGACTTCCTGCTGGAGCACCCCCGGACGGTCGGCGACGCGGTCGGCGTGGTCGGGTTCTGCATGGGCGGCGGGCTGGCTCTGGTGCTCGCCGCCCAGGAGGGCGACCGGGTCGCGGCGGTGGTGCCGTTCTACGGCCTGCCGAAGGTGCCCGGCTTCGACTACCGGGGACTGACCGCGCACGTGCTCGGCCACTACGGCGAGCTCGACACCTCGATCACCGAGGAGGCGGTCGACGAGGCGGCGATGCTGATCGGCGAGGCCACCGACCGGCGGCCGGAGATCCACTTCTACCCGGCCGGGCACGCCTTCATGAACGACGAGAACCCGGCCGGCACCTACGACCCGCTCCAGGCCCGGACGGCCTGGCAGCGCACCCTCAGCTTCCTCTGGGGGTACCTGGGCTGAGCCCCGGCCACGGCCGCGGCGGGCCGGGAACCGACGGCCGGACGCCGGTCTCCGGTAATCGGATGGACATCCGGGCGGGGAGCACCGATAGTCTCGGGGTGACCTCCGCCCCCACGCTCCCCCCGGCGCCGCCCTTCCCGGCGCCCCCGGCGCCCCGCCCGTTCGCCTGGGCCGGCCGGAACTTCCGGATCCAGACCGCCGCCACCGTGGTCGCCGGCCTCGGCAACGCCGCCGCCCCGATCGCCACCGCCTTCGCCGTCCTGGAGGCGGGCGGCACCACCACGGAGGTCGGCTACGTCACCGCCGCCCGCCTGGTGCCCCTGGTGCTCTTCCTGCTGGTCGGCGGCGCCCTCGCGGACCGGATACCCCGGCACCGGGTGATGGTCGGCGCCAACCTGTTCAACGCGCTCTCGCAGACCGTCCTCGCCGCCCTGGTGCTGGCCGGCGGCGCCCCGCTCTGGTCGCTGCTGCTCTGCGCGGCGGCCGGCGGCGCCGGGCAGGCGTTCTACGCCCCGGCCTCCGAGGGCATGATCATGGAGAGCGTGGCCGCGGCCGACGCCGGCAGGGCCTTCTCGGTGTACCGGATGGCGCTGAACGGGTCGCAGATCGGCGGCGCGGCGTTCGGCGGCGCGCTGGCCGCCGCGGCCGGCCCCGGCTGGGTGCTGCTGCTCGACGCGGCCGGGTTCGCGGTGGCCGGCTCGCTGCGCGCCCTGCTGAAGGTCGAACAGCTGCGCCCGGACGCCGCACGACCTGGGCTGGTGCACGAACTGCGCCTCGGCTGGCGGGAGTTCGTTTCGCGCCGCTGGCTCTGGGCGGTCGTCCTGCAGTTCTCCCTCATGATCGCCTGCGTGGGCGCGGTGGAGGCCGTCTACGGCCCGGTGGTGGCGGCCCGGCGGTTCGGCGGCGCGGACGCCTGGGGCCTGGCGATGGCCGCGCTCGGCATCGGCATGGTCGCCGCCGGCCTGCTGATGGCCCGCTGGCAGCCCCGCCGGCTGCTGCTGGTCGGCAACGTCGGCGTCTTCCTGTTCGCCGTGCCCGCCCTGGCCCTGGCCTCCGGCGCGGACCTGCCCGTACTGATCGCCGCGATGTTCGTCTCCGGCTGCGGCGTGACGGTCTTCGGCGTCAACTGGATGGTCGCGATGCAGCAGGAGATCCCGCCGAGATGTTCTCCCGGGTCTCCGCGTACGACCACCTCGGCTCGATCGCGCTCACCCCGCTCGGCACCGCGCTGGCCGGCCCGGCCGCCGACGCGCTCGGCCTGGACGGCGCCCTGTGGACCTGCGCCCTGGTCACCGTCGGCCTGGCGGTCGCCGTCCTCGCGGTGCCCGAGGTCCGCCGGCTGACCCGGGCCGCCGACCGCACCCCGGCCCCCGACGCCCTGTCCGACACCGCGCCCTGACCCCCGGCCCGACGGTGCGCGGTGCACGGCGTCCCGGCTCCTGGGGCAACCGGGCCGGGGGGGGGGGGGGGGCGGGGGGGCGCCCCCCCCCCCCCCCCCCCCCGGCGGCCCCGCCCCCCCCCCCCCGGGGAGGAGCGGGCGGACGGGGGC
>NZ_JBHWBW010000083.1:0-4566 GCF_042735675.1 Kitasatospora sp. NPDC059571 | reverse complement strand
CCCGCCCCCCGACGCCTGTCCCGCCCCCGCGCCCTGACCCCCGCCCCCCGGTGGCGCGGTGCCGGGAGCCCCGTCTCCTGGGGAACCCGGGCGGGGGGCGGCTGACGTCCGTACCGACGACCACCGCCCCCGGCGAACGGAGCGCCCGTGCCCCGGCCCCTGCTGTACGTCGACGTCGACGGCGTCCTCAACCCCGCCGCGCCGTACCCCGACGACGGCTTCGAGCCGCACACCATGCTCGGCTACGACGTGCTGCTCAACCCCCGGCACGGGGACTGGCTGCGCGAACTGGCCGGCAGCTACGAGCTGTGCTGGGCCACCACCTGGCAGGACTCGGCGAACGAGCTGCTCTGCCCCGTCCTCGGCCTCCCGGAGCTCCCGGTGGTCAAGGTCAACGGCTACCGGCGGCAGCCCGGCGACCCCCGGATCCGGCTGATGGAGCTGTTCTCCGGCGCCAAGTGGGCGCCGCTGCTGCGGCACGCGCAGGGGCGCCCGTTCGCCTGGATCGACGACGTCATCCCGCCCCGGCTGGTCCGCAACTCGCTCCTGCGGCGCGACCGCCTGCTGCTGCGGACCGACCCCGCCCAGGGGCTGGAGCGCCACCACGTCGACCGGCTGCTGCGCCGCCCGCCGCGCCGGTGGCGGCCGCACCCCGCCGACCGCTGACCGGCCGGGTCAGCCGGTCGGCAGCCAGCCGACGTGGCCGGCGAGCAGGGCGTAGCCCACGAACGCGACGGTGTCGATCAGGGCGTGCGCGACGACCAGCGGCATCACCCGGCCCCAGCGGCGGTACAGCAGACAGAAGATCAGGCCCATCACCATGTTGCCGACCAGCCCGCCGACGCCCTGGTAGAGGTGGTACGAGCCGCGCAGCAGCGAGCTCGCGGCCACCGCGGCCGGCCATGACCAGCCCAGCTGGCCGAGCCGGCGCAGCAGGTAGCCGACCACGACGACCTCCTCCAGGATGGCGTTCTGCCAGGCGGAGGCGATCAGGACGGGGATGCGCCACCAGACGTCCGGCAGGCCGGAGGGGGCGACGGTGAGGTTGTAGCCGGCGGCCTGGGCGGCGAGGTAGAGCGCGAGGCCGGTGCCGCCGATGCCCGCGGCGACCAGGGTGCCGCGGCCGAGGTCGCGCAGCTTCTGACCGAGGTCGAAGCCGATCACCCGCAGCGAGACCGACTCCCGCACCAGCAGGTAGCCCACCAGCACGACCGGCATCAGGCCGCGGCCGATGTAGTAGAGCTGCCAGGCGAGGTCGATCCACGGGCGGCCGGGGGCGCGCGAGGCGTTGAGGGTGGCCACCTGCTGGCCGAGCGCGAGCTTCTGGGTGAGCGAGTCGGCGAAGCTGATCAGCGCGGCGATGCCGCTGGCCCCCAGTGAGAGGCCGAGGACGATGAGCAGCTCGACCCCGAGCAGGCGGCGCGCCGGGGTGCCGGTCTCCGGCTCGGTCGAAACGCTGGTCACTGGTCTCCCGCCCGCGGGCCCGCCCCCGCCGCGGACGGCGCGGGGCCCGGAGGCCTGGGCGGCCTCCGGGCCGATCATCCTCGCACACGGGGATGAGAACGCCTCGGACGGTCAGTCCACCGGCCAGGTGTGCACCGGCTCGCCGGTCCGCATGTACTCGACGTACCTGCGGGTCATCGCGGCGACCGCCGCCGTCCGGTCCAGGTTGTGGTGCTCGCGCAGCCGGTGGACGGTGGCGGCCTGCCAGGCGGCGCCGTTGGTGCGGCGCAGGCAGCGCTGCTCGATGATGCCGAGGTAGCGGTCGCGGTCGGCCGGTTCGACACCCCACTCGTCGAGGCCCTGGTGGGCGAGCGGGAGCAGCTCGTTCAGGACGAGGTCGGTGACGGCGACCGGGCCGGTGCCGCGCCCCGTCCGGCCGTGCCGCGGCCAGTGCAGCACCGCGTCGATGCCGTAGCGGGCCGCGGTGTGGAAGTTCTCGTCCGCGCGCTCGAACGGCAGCCGCTGCCAGACCGGCCTGGGCTGGCCGGCGAGGACGCGGACCAGCCCGTAGTAGTAGGCGGCGTTGGCGAGGGTGTCGGCGACGGTGGGGCCGGCCGGCAGGCAGCGGTTCTCGACCCGCAGGTGGGCCACGCCGTCGGAGACGTCGTAGACCGGGCGGTTCCACCGGTAGATGGTGCCGTTGTGGAGCCGCATCTCGGCGAGCCTGGGGACGCCGCCGGAGGCGAGCACCTTGACCGGGTCCTCGTCGTCGCAGATCGGCAGCAGGGCCGGGAAGTAGCGGAGGTTCTCCGCGAACAGGTCCAGCGCGGAGTCGATCCAGCGCTCCCCGAACCAGGTGATGGGGCGCACGCCCTGGGCCTTGAGCTCCGCCGAACGGGTGTCACAGGCCTGTTGGAACAGCACGGGGCGCGTCTCGCGCCAGAGCTCCCGGCCGAACAGGAACGGCGAGTTGGCGCCGAGCGCGACCTGGCTCGCGGAGATCGCCTGGGCGGCGTTCCAGACCGGGGCGAACCGCTCGGGGGTGACCTGCAGGTGCAGTTGGAGCGAGGTGGCGGCGGCCTCGGCGACCATGGAGACGGACTCCACCGCCAGATGCTCCACGCCCTCGATGTCGAGCGCGATGTCCTCCCCGCGGGCGGCCAGGATCTGGTCGCTGAGCAGCGTGTACCGGTTGTTGTGGGACATGCTGTCGAGGCCGGTGTGGTCCAGGTCGAGGGTCGGCAGGATCCCGACCATGACGATCCGGGCGCCCGCCTCGGCGGCCCGCCGGTCGGCGTACCTCAGGAAGGTGTCGATCTCCTCGCGCAGTTCCTCCAGCACGTGCCCGCCCAGGCGCCGCGGGGCCACGTTGACCTCGATGTTGAACCGGCCGAGCTCGGTCTGGAAGTCGGCGGAGGCGATGGACTCCAGCACCTGGGCGTTGCGCATCACCGGCAGCCCCTGGTCGTCGACCAGGTTGAGCTCGATCTCCAGGCCCATCATTGCTCTCGGGCGGTCGAATCGTCCCTCGCGCAGCATCCGTTCGAGCACGTCCAGACAGGACTGGAGCTTGCGTCGGTACAGCTGCCGGTCGGACAGTTCAGCGCGAGTGGCAACGACCTTCTCGCCCATGAGTGCCCTCCTCCCCTAGGTCGACCGTGCAAGCATCATGCCCATCCGGAAGATCGATAGCCCGGGCACTCGAACAGGCTGCCGGTGGTGCATTCTGACGACTCGTCAGTAGAATTCCGACTTGCCGAGCGCCACCGAACGTGATATCAAGGTCACCCTGCGCACCTGTTCGAGTAGAATTCGCACTGCGCGCCCGCCCGGTCTCCCGCCGCACGACAACCTCGTGCTCGCGTGCTTCCGCGCCCGCACCGCGATCATGCCCAACCGGACACGGCCCAGGTCCCGTCACACCACCGACGCCACGCCGGTATGCCGCACTCGCACGCCGATCTCGCACGGAGAGGCGACCCGCCATGACTCTGCAGACCCCCCAGCCGCCGCCCAGCGCCCTGCGCGCCGTCCTGGCCGCCCTCGACGACGAGAGCACCCACAGCCGGCCGGTCGCTGCCGTGCTGCGCCATACCCCCGGCCCGCTGCTGCCGGCCCACCCGCTGGCGGTCTACGTCCTGGAGGGGCCGTCGCTCGCGACGGCGCGGCGGACGGGCTGGCGGTTCCTGATCAAGCACGGCACCGCGGGCGTGGTCGCGGCGGCCGAGGTCGCCGAGTCCCCCGGCGCGGGCCACACCTTCGCGCACTTCGCGGCCGGTCCGTACCTGGACTCCACGGTGCACGCCCTGCGGCAGGCCTGGCAGCTGGCCCAGGGCACCCGCGTGCGGCGCCAGCCGCGGCTGCTGTCGATGCCCGGGCACTACGCCACGGCGCTCTGGCTGAGCGGCCCGCAGCCCGGCGGGGCGGACGACCTGCTGATCCCGCTCTCGCCGGCGCCGCTTGGCGTCACCGCGCACCGGGTCTACCAGGCCGGCGAGCTCCTCACCGCGCTGGACCGGCCCGAGGTCGACGGCGCACCGCTGCTGCTCGGGCGGGGCTGACCGCCGCGCGGGGCGGCACATCGCGCACCACCCGGACGGGCCATCGGGCCTGACTCGACAAGGTCAGGCGACCGGTGGCCCGTCCGCGCGTCCGAGCGGTGCCGCACCGCCTGAACGGGTGATCTCCGGCGGCTCGTTGTGGCGCATGTCACGAAAAGGCTGCGGGAAGGCCGCGGGATGCCGACACTGGGAACCAGCGGGGGAGGGCCTCTGTCCTACCCAACGGAGCGCCGGTTCACACCTGGG
Source organism: Kitasatospora sp. NPDC059571 (assembly GCF_042735675.1). NCBI lineage: Bacteria > Bacillati > Actinomycetota > Actinomycetes > Kitasatosporales > Streptomycetaceae > Kitasatospora > Kitasatospora sp. NPDC059571. The sequence continues at coordinate 316 of NZ_JBHWBW010000083.1, read as the reverse complement.
TCGGCGATGAGGATCCGCCGGCAGGGCGGCGCGCCTCGGGGGGTGCCGTGCGGTGGGGCGGGATCATGAGCGAAGTGAGGTACGTGCTGTGTGCCAACACCGTCCTGAGTGCCCTTCGGCGGAGTCGGCCGACCGCGAGGCGGCCGTGCCGGTGGCCCGCCACCCCGAGCAGGGGTGGAGCCTGCTCTGCAACGGCGTCCTGCTCTTCGAGGACACCGGTGAACTGCTGCCCGACGGCCGGGTGATCGCCCCGCGGCGCCCGCTGGCCGTCGCGGCCTGACACGACGCGGCCGGCCCCCTCGGAACACCGAGGGGG
>NZ_JBHWBW010000082.1:0-22610 GCF_042735675.1 Kitasatospora sp. NPDC059571 | reverse complement strand
GCGGGGGGGGGGGGGGGGCCCGGGGCCCCCGGCCCGCCCGGGGCCCGCCCGGGGGGGCCCCCCCGGCGCCCCCCCCCCGCCCGGGGGGCCCCCGCACGCCTCGGCATCACCGGGGTGCCGGTCTACCAGATCCAGTCCGGCTGCTCCGGCACCGTCCAGGCGCTCGCCCTGGCCGAGTCGCTGCTCGGCGCGGCCGCCGCCGCGGGCGTCCGCCGCCCGGCCGGGCTGGTGCTGGCCGGCGACGTCTCGGCCAAGCACCTCGACCAGCGGCGGGACTTCCGCACGCTGCCGCGGGCCGAGCTGGTCAACTACGTGCTGTTCGGCGACGGGGCCGGCGCCGCCGTGGTCGACCTCGCCCCCGGCGGCGGGGCGGCGTTCGCCCGCCTCGGCCACCGCCCGGCCCGCCCCGGACTGCCCCCCGGCCAGCGCGTCGAGTGGTTCGGCGCGGCGGACCGCGGCGACGACCGGCCCGCCGTCGCCGAGGACTACAAGGCGGTCGAGCAGCTCGTGCCCGAGCTCGCCGAGTCCGCCTGCCGGGAGCTGCTGGACGGCCTCGGCTGGCCCGCCGCGAGCGTGCACCACCTGCTGCCGCCGCAGCTCGGCGGCCGGATGACCGAGCGGATCGCCGCCCGGCTGCGCCGCGAACTCGGCCTCGCCGGCGCCGCCGAGGTGTCCTGCGTGGCCCGCACCGGCAACACCGGCAACGCCCTGGTGCTCGGCCAGCTGGAGGAGCTGCTGGCGCAGGCCGGCCCCGGCGAGCGGGCGGTCGGGGTCTGCGTCGAGGCGAGCGGATGGATCACCGGCGGCTTCGCCCTGGAGACCGCAGCGGAACCGGAGGAGGACGCGTGCGCACCGTCACCGACCTGATCGACCTGTTCAACGAGGAGCTCGGCCTCGGCCTCGGACCGGACACCGCGGGGCTGCCGCTGGAGGCGCTGCCCGGCTGGGACTCGATGCTGCTGCTGCGCGCCGTCGGCGTGCTGGAGGCGGCGCTCGGCCGGCAGGTACCGGTCGCCGACCTGCTCACCGCGGGCAGCCTCGAGGAGATCCACGCCCTGGCGGTACCGGCGTGAGCGCCGCCCCCGTGCGGGTGCCGGCCGCGGACCGGGCCCGCCGGCACACCCGCTACTTCCTGGAGTGGGCGAGGTCGGCCGCGCCCGTGCAGCTCGCCGCCGATCTTGACCTGACCGCCGTCCAGGCGCACCGGGCCGCCGCCCGCGCCGCGGGCACCCGCTACTCGGTGGTCAGCTACCTGCTGTACGCGGCCGGCCGGGTGCTGGTCCGCCACCCGGAGGCCAACGCCGCCGCCGTCGGCCGGCTGGTGCCGCGTACCGTCCGCTACCCGGGCGTGCACGCCAAGCTCGCCCTCGACCGCACCACCGCCGAGGGCCGCTCGGTGCGCACCGCCGTCCTCGCCGACGTGGACCGGCTCGAACTCGCCGACATCCAGGCCTTGGTGGACCGCTACCGGGACGGACCGGCCGAGGCGCTGCCCGGCGCCGCCGGGGTGCGGCTGCTCGGCCGGCTGCCCGCGCCGCTCGGCCGGCTCGCCTTCCGGACGGCGCTGGCCGGCGCGGCCCGCCGGCCCGCGCTGCTCGGCACGGTCGCGGTCAGCTCGCTCGGCCACCGCCGGGTCGACGACTTCCGCTCGTACGGCGGCACCGCGGTCACGCTCACCGCCGGGCGGATCACCGACCGGCCGGTGGTGCGGGACGGCGCCCTCGCCGTGGCGCCCGTCCTCACCCTCGGTCTGACCTTCGACCACCGGGTGCTGGACGGCGCCCGGGCGGCCGACGTGCTGGACGACCTGGCCGCCCTGCTGGAGGACTGGAAGGAGCCGGCATGAGCGCCGACCTGCACGCCGACGTCTGCGTGGTGGGTGCCGGCCCCGGCGGCCTGGCGCTCGCCCTCGACCTCGTCCGCCGCGGCCTGGACGTCGCCGTCCTGGAGCGCTCCCCGGACGGCCGTCGGGACTTCCGCGGCGAGTCCGTATCGCCGGACGGCGTCCGCCTGCTGGACCGGCTCGGCGTGCTCGGGCCGCTCGCCGGCGAGGCGCTGACGGTGCGCCGGCTGGAGGTCGCCGACGCCGGACGACCCGTCCTGACGGTCGACTTCGACGGCTTCGGGTACCGCTACCGGCACCCGCTGGAGATCCCGCAGCCCCGACTGCTCGCCGAACTGACCGTCGCCGCCGAGCGCCGCGCGGGCTTCCGGCTGCTGCGGCACTGGACGGCCACCGGCCTGCTGCGCGGCGGCGACGGCGCCGTCACCGGGGTGCTCGCCGCCACCGCGCACGGACCGCGGCAGGTCCGCGCCCGGCTGACCGTCGGCGCCGACGGCCGGTACAGCCGGGTCCGCGACCTCGCCGGGCTGCCCGCGGAGCGCCGCCCGCTGCAGCGCGACGTGCTGTGGCTGCGGCTGCCCCGCCCCGCGGAGTGGACCGAGCCCGCGTACCGGGTCCGGATCGACGGCGCCCGGCACGCCCTCGTCCTGCCGGACTCGGCCGGCACCGTCCGGATGGGCCTCAACATCCCCAAGGGCGGCGTCCGCGAGCTGCGCGCCGCCGGGACGGCCGCCCTGCACGACCGGATCGCCGAACTGGTGCCCGAACTCGCCGACGCCGCACGGGAGCAGCTGCACGGCTGGTCCGAGGTGGCACTGCTGGACATCTTCACCGCCACCGCCCCGCGCTGGTGGGCGCCGGGCGTGGTGCTGCTCGGCGACGCGGCGCACACCCTGTCGCCGGTGCTCGGCCAGGGCGTCAACCACGCCCTCGCCGACGCCGCCGCGCTCGCCCCGCTGATCGCCGACCGGCCCGGCCGGCCCGAGGAGGCGCTGGGGGCCTACCAGGCCGTGCGGGAGGCCGCGGTGGCCCGCTCCCGGGCGCTCCAGCTGCGCCAGGAGCGGGTGTTCACCTGGTCCGGCCCGCTCGGCGGACGGGCCAGGCGCGGCCTGTACCGGGCCCTGGGCGCCAGCCGGGCCCTGCGCGCCCGGGTGCTCGAACCGGCGTACTTCGCCGACCAGAAGGACCGGCCCGAGAACGAGAAGGAGCCCCAATGGACGTGAACGGCACCGCCGTGGACCCGGCCGCGGCCGGGATCGGCCTCGACGAGCTGCGCGAGCTCGCCGCCCTGCACACCGAGGCGCAGGGCCTGGACGAGGAGACCTGCACCCGCGTACTCGGCCGGATCACCCGGGCCTGGGGCGACGGCGCCGGCGCCTGGGGCACCGAGTGGGCCGCCGAGGGCGACCGGCTGGCCGCCCGCGGCCGGCACCTGGAGGCTGCCCGGCTGCACGCCATGGGCCGCTTCCCGTTCCCCGGCGACCCGGCCCGCGGGTACGCGCAGCGGCGCTGCGTCGAGGAGTTCGACCGCTGGCGCGCCGCCCAGCCGATGCCGATCGGCCGGCTCGAGGTGCCCGGACCCGGCGGCCGCGCGGTCTGCTGGACGGCCGGGCTGTCCGCGGCCGCACCTCGGCCGCTGCTGGTCGTCATGGGCGGGATCGTCAGCGTCAAGGAGCAGTGGGGGCCGCTGCTCGCCGCCGCCGAGGACCTCGGCGTGGCGATGGCCGTCACGGAGCTGCCCGGCGTCGGCGAGAACACCCTGCCGTACGACGTGGCGGCGCCGCGGATGCTCTCCGCCGTGCTGGACGCCCTCGCCGACCGGGCCGACGTGCACCGCACCGCCGCCGTCGCGCTCAGCTTCGGCGGCCACCTGGCGCTGCGCTGCGCCGCGACCGACCCGCGGATCCGCGCCGTGGCCACGGTCGGCGCGCCGGTCCGGCAGTTCTTCGAGGACGCCGGCTGGCAGCGCCGGGTGCCGCAGACCACGGTCGGCACGCTGGCCCGGCTCACCCGGCACGCGCCCCCGGTGGTCTTCGGCTACCTGCGCGGCTGGGGCCTTGCCGACACCGAGCTTGCCGGGCTGGACATCCCCGTCCGCTACATCGCGAGCCTGCGCGACGAGATCGTCCCGCTCGGCGAGGCGGCGACCCTGCGGGCGGCCGCCCCGGGAACCTCGGTGACCGTCTTCGACGACGTGCACGGCTCGCCGGCGCACCTCGCCGAGACCCGCGGCCTGCTGCTGGAGACCGTCCTCGGCACCCTGCTCGCCGCCGAGCGGAGCGCCGCCTGATGGGGGAGCCGGAGAAGGACCGCGGCTGGGACGGCGACCCGCGCACCTGGAGCCACCGCCACCCGGTCGGACGGGCCGTCAGCCTGGCCGCCGGACTGGGTGCGCTGGCCGGGGCCGTCCGGCTCGGCGGTGCCCGCAGCCGGCTGCTGTGGACCTGCGCGGCCGCCCCGGACGTCGCGCTGCTGATCGGCATCACGGCGGCACCCGACTGGCGGAGGCTGCCGCCGTACGCGATCCGCCCGTACAACCTGCTGCACAACCCGGCGCTGCCGGCCGCGCTGCTCGCGGCGGCGGCCGCCACCCGCAGCCGCCGGCCGGCCGTGGCGGCGCTCGCCTGGCTCGGCCACATCGGCTGGGACCGGGCCTGGGGGTACGGCCCGCGCACCCCCGAGGGCTACGTCAGCTGACCCGGCGCGGCGTCGGCCGGGTCAGCGGGCGGCCGGGAGCTCGCCGGACTTGACCGCGGCGACGAACGCCGACCACTCGGTGAGCGGGAAGAGCAGCGCCGGGCCGTCCGGGTCCTTGGAGTCACGCACCGGGACGACGTCGGGGAAGCCGGGGGCCACCTCGACGCAGTCGCCGCCGTTCGATCCGCTGTGCCGGCTCTTGCGCCATGCGGCCGTGCCCAGATCGGGATTGGTCATGGTCGTACCCTTCCATCGCACGGGCGATCAAGGTGCCGGTCCCACGGGCCGACAGCGCGTCGGACCGGAGTAGATCATAGGTTCGCGCGTGCCGGGCCAACACGGCCGGATCGTTGCTGAAATGGCCCCGGTCGAGGCTCTCCGAGTAGACCCATTCGCGGCCGTCGGGCAGTGTCACCAGGCTCATCGAGGTGTCCGGCCGGGCCGCGTCGTGGTGGGCGAACGGCAGGACCTGGAGGGCGACGTTCGGCCGGGCGGCGACCGCCAGCAGATGGGCCAGCTGACTGTGCATCACCTCCGGTCCGCCCACGCTCCGGCGCAGCGCGCCCTCGTCCAGGACGACGACCAGCAGCGGTCCGTCCTCGGCGAGGAAGCGCCGCTGGGGGCCCAGCCGGGCCGCCACCCGCTCCTCGACCAGTGCGTCGCCCGACCCGCGCGCGCCCCGGGCGAACAGCGCCCGGGCGTACGCCTCGGTCTGCAGCAGCCCGGGCACGAGCTGCGCCTCGTACTTGCGCAGTGCCACCGCGGCCGCCTCCATCTCGGCGAACCGCCGGAACCAGTCCGGGTGTTCGGCCTGCGCGTACCAGTCCACCCGGGACCAGATCCGGGCCAGCAGGCCGTCCGTGCGCAGGACCCGGTCGCAGGCGGCGGCGAAATCCTCCTGCGGCACCCGCTGCCCGGACTCGATCCGGGTGATCAGCGAGCGGTCGCAGTGCAGCAGCCGCGCCAGGTCGGCCTGCGAGTAGCCGGCGAGCTCCCGGGCATGCCGGATCTCCGCCCCGAACAGTGCCGCAGGTCCCCCCGCCGTCCGCCCCGCTCCCGTCCGACTCCCCATCGGCCACCCCCTGGTGACAGAGATCCGTTGTCACTGGCTGACTGCTCGTCACGGTAACCGCGAGCGGCGATGCTGGGCAGCGGAACGCAGCAAACCGGTCGCCGCCCGTGACCGGATCCCGCTGCCCGGCAGCGACAACGGAGGCGACGCGGTGATCGGCAGGGACGGCCCGGTGGTGGTCGAGATCGAGGACGTCACCGCCGAGGCGGTGTTCGCCCGGCTGCCCGACGCCCTCGCGGCCGTCTGGCAGGCGCTGCGGGCCCTGCCGCTCGGCGCCGTCCAGGCCGACGCGTTCGAGTACTTCCTCACCCGGCCGGACGCCGTCCGGGCGGTCGCCCGCTTCCTGCGCCGGGACGGCGAACTCAGCCTCACCTTCACCCTGGAGGGCCGGCCGCACGCGGTGCGGATCCGCCCGGCCGACGGTGCGGCGCCCGCCGCCGGCGCCCTTGAGCGCTCCTGGAGCGGTGCCTGAGCGCTCCCGGCCAGCATGCCGGGCAACCGGCCGCGACGGCCGCGCCCGGCACGACCGGAGGAGGAGCACCGATGCACCGCATGCTGCTGTGCGCCCTGAGGAGTGTCGCGTACCCGGCCGGCCGCGCCCTGGCGCTCTACGGCCAGGTGTTCGCGCCGCTGGTGCCCCCGCAGTACCTGCTCCGCCCGGCCGCCGCGGCCCCGGTTCGCTGGGACGGGCCGCCGCCCGGTCACCCCGAGCGCCTGCGCCCCGACCTCCCGCCGACCGCCGCCGAGCGCGAGCTGTTCGACCGGCTCGGCCTCACCGCCCGGCCCGGCCGTGGCTGACGCCGCCGGCGGCGGCCGGTCCGGGTGCGTTCGAGGACCGCTCGAGCCGCGGACGCGAGCCTGGGCCGACAGCGGACGAGCCCCGGCCCGCGGGCGCGCCCCGGACCGGGCGGAAGGAGCGGGCGTGGCCGACGACCGGGTACCCACCGGACAGTCCTCGGGCGCAGCCGCGCACGGCACCGAGATCGCCGTGACCGGTCTGGACTGCCGCTTCCCGGGCGCGCCGGACGCCGCCGCGTTCTGGCGGCTGCTGCTCACCGGCGCGGACGCGGTCGGCCCGCGCCCCGACTCCCGGTGGGCGGGCCGGCCGCCGCGCGAGGTGCCCGGACCGGGCGGCTACCTCGACGACGCGGACGCCTTCGACCACGCCTTCTTCGGGATCGCCGAGGCGGAGGCCGAGGCGATGGACCCGCAGCCTCCGCTGCTGCTGCCGTTCGCCCTGGGGGCGGATGTGGGCAGCGGGATACACCCCCCGGCCCAGGGGGGCCCCGCCCCCCCCGCGGTGGGGGGCGTGGGCGGGGGGGCGGGCGGGGGCCATGGACCCGCAGCAGCGGCTGCTGCTGCAGTGCGCCTGGCGGGCGCTTGAGGACTCCGGGATCGACCCGCCGGCGCTGGCCGGCAGCGCCACCGGCGTGTACGTCGGCTGCATGTCCGACGACTGGGCGCGGCTGCAGGCCGCCGACCCGGCCCGGGTCACCCCGCGCACCGGCACCGGCAGCGGCCGCGCCATGCTGGCCAACCGGATCTCGTACCAGCTGGATCTGCGCGGGCCGTGCCTGACCGTCGACTCGGCCTGCTCCTCCTCGCTGGTGGCGGTGCACCTGGCCCGGACGGCGCTGCTCGCCGGGGAGTGCGACACCGCGCTGGCCGGCGGCGCCAACCTGGTGCTCGGCACCACCCTCGACCTGATCTACCAGCAGTCCGGGCTGGCCGCGCCGGACGGCCGCTGCAAGCCGTTCAGCTCGGCGGCGGACGGCATCGGCCGCGCCGAGGGCATCGGCGTGGTGGTGCTGCGCCGGCTCGCCGACGCGCTGCGCGACGGCCAGCCGGTGTACGCCGTGCTGCGCGGCAGCGCGGTCAACCAGGACGGCCGCTCCAACGGCATGATGGCGCCGAGCCGGGCCGCCCAGCGCGAGGTGGTCCGGGCGGCCTGCCGCTCGGCCGGCGCGGCGCCCGCCGAGGTGGCGTTCGTCGAGGCGCACGGCACCGGCACCGTGCTCGGCGACGCGATCGAGGCGGCGGCGCTCGCCGATGTGTACGGCAGCGGGCGCGAACGCCCGCTGCCGATCGGCTCGGTGAAGGCCAGCATCGGCCACGCCGAGGGCGCGGCGGGCATCGCCGGCCTGATCAAGGCGGTGCTGTCGCTGCACCACGGCGTCGTCCCGGCCGGCCGCGTGGCCGGCCCGACCCGCCCCGACCTGGCCGGCCACGGGCTGGCCCTGGTCCGCGAGCCGCTGGCGCTGCCCCGGGAGGGCTGCCTGGCGGGCGTGTCCAGCTTCGGCATGGGCGGCAGCAATGCCCATCTGGTGCTGGCCAGCGCGCCGCCGGCCGGGCGCACCGCGCCCCGCACGCCGACGGTCTTCGACACCGCCCGCCGGTTCTGGCCCGAGGCCGCCGCCGCGGCGGCCCCGGACACCGCCGGTGCGCAGGCCGGGAGCCTCGACGAGCTGACCGGCGCGGTGGTGGAGAGCGTCGCCCTGGTGCTGGGCGGCGCGGCCGCCGACTGCGGCCCGCACGCCCGCTTCTACGACGACCTCGGCTTCGACTCGGTGAACCTGATGGAGCTCAAGTACCGCCTGGAGGACCGCTACCCGGCGCTGGCCGAGGTCTCGCTGGCCGAGCTGCTGCCCGGGCTGGAGACCGTGGGCAGCCTGGTCGACCTGCTGCGCAGCCGGCTGATATCGGCGGCGGTCTGATGGAATTCGACATCGGCACTCCGCTGGAGGTGCCCGGGCTGTACCCCGGGTCCGGTCCGCAGCCGTTCGGCGCCGGGCCGGCCCCGGTGTCCGGCGCGGCCCGGCCGGCGCTGCTCGGGCCGCCGGTGCACGTCCGGGGCCCGCACGGCCGGTGGGACGAGGTGCGCGCGGCGGTGGCCGACTGCGGCAGCGTGGTGATCCACGACCAGCTGGAGCAGTGGCTGCCCGAGGACCTCGACGACCCGGCGCTGAAGCCGCTGCTCGGCCGCGACCACGAGCGGTTCCGGCGGATGGCGCACCCGCAGGTGAGGGCCCGCTTCGCGGCGTCCCGGCTGCTGCTCAAGCACGCCGCCTGCGCGGTGGTCGACGCCTCGCCCGAGTCGGTCGAGCTGGCCTACCGCCCGGGCGGCCGGCCGTACCTGCGGGGCATGGACCAGGTCGACATCAGCCTGAGCCACACCGAGTCGCTGCTGCTGGTCGGCCTGACCCGGCGCGGCTGGATCGGCGTGGACGCCGAGCTGACGGACCGCCGGATGCTGGGCCGCGGCACCGAGAAGCAGGTCTGCACCCCGTACGAGACCGAGGTGCTGGCGGCGGTGCCCGAGGACCGGCGCAATGCCGCGCTGGTCCGGCTGTGGACGCTCAAGGAGGCGTACAGCAAGGCGATCGGGCAGGGGCTGCGGTTCCGCTTCACCGAGTTCGGCTTCGGCCCCCAGGACCGGCCGGTCCAGGTGCTCCGCCCGGACGGCTCGCCCGGCACCGGCGAGGAGTGGGCGTTCGAGACGTACACGGTCGGCGGCCGCTACACGGTGAGCACCGCGCTGTACGACGCCGGCTTCGGCGACACCGACGACACTGCTGCGGCCACCATGCTGGACCAGGGCCTGCTGGAGGCGCTGGGCTGTGTCTGACCGTCCGCGCCGCGGACGGCCGGACACAGCCCGGCGCCACCGGATCACCAGGCGACGGGCAGCCCGGCCAGCCGGTTGACGATCAGTCCGGTGCGCATCCGCACCGCACCCGGGTCGGCCGCCAGCCGCAGCCCGGGGAAGCGCCGCAGCAGCACGTCGAGGCCGATCTCCAGCTCGGCGCGGGCCAGCCCGGCGCCCACGCAGTAGTGCGGGCCGTGGCCGAAGGACAGGTGGCCGGGCGTGCCGGCGCCCGGCCGGTACCGCTCGGGCCGGTAGGCGTCCGGGTCCTCGAACACCTCCGGGTCCCGGTTGGCCGGGCAGATCGCCGCGATCACGGCGCTGTTGCGGGGGACCGGCCGGCCGGACAGCTCGGTGTCGGCGACCGTGACGCGCAGCGGCCCGCCGTCGCCGACCGGGTTGAGCCGCAGCAGCTCCTCCACCGCGGCGGGCAGCCGGTCCGGCTCGCGGCGCAGGTCGGCCCAGGCACCGGGCCGGCGCAGCAGGGTGAACACGGCGGTGCCCAGGGCGCCGACCGTGGTCTCGTGCCCCGCCACCAGCAGGGTGGTCACCAGGGTGAGCAGCTCCGGCTCGGAGAGTGCGCCGTGCTCGTCGCGGGCCCGGACGAGGGCGCCGATCAGGCCGTCGCCGGGCTCCCGGCGCTCCTCGGCGACCAGCGCGGTGAGGTAGCCGAAGAGCTCGCCCCTGCTGCGCCGGACCTCCTCGGCGGGCAGCTCGTCCAGCGAGAGCAGGGCGTCCGACCAGGCCCGGAAGCGGTCCCGGTCGGCGAACGGCACCCCGAGCAGCTCGCAGATCACCGCCACCGGGAACGGGAAGGCGAACGCCTCGTTGAAGTCTGCGGGGGAGGGCCCGGCGGCCATCGCGTCGGCCAGGGCCTCGGCCGTCCGGCGGATCCACGGCCGCAGCCCCTCGACCCGGCGCGGGGTGAACGCCCGGGTGACCAGGGACCGCAGCCGGGTGTGCTCCGGCGGGTCGAGGGTGAACAGCCCGCCCGCCTCGAACGGCACCGCGGTCAGCTTCGGCGCCTCGGGCAGCACGGTGGCCGCCCGGCTGTACGCGGGGTGGGCGAGCGCGGTGCGGACGTCCTCGTAGCGGGTGACCAGCAGGCCCTCGTCGCCGCTGGGCAGGGCGACCGGGGCGACCGGGCAGCCGCCGAGCAGCCCGGCGTAGTCGGGCGGCCGGAGCGCGTCCTCGCGGGGGAGCGGGTAGCCGCGGAGTGCGGTCTGCGGTGCGGACTCGGTTGACATGGTGCCTCCCTGACGGACCGTCCGCGCGGGCGGGTGCCGCGCGGGCCTGCGGCCGGGGCAGCGTTCGGTGCAGGTCTCGGGACCGTCTGGAGAATCGGTTGAGACACCTGTACGTTTCTGGTGAAGAGCGGTGACGGAGCGATTACCGTACGAGTCGTCACCGGTGTCATCCGGGCCCGGGGGAGGCCGTGCTGAAGATCCGCATCCTGCTGGCCGAGGACATGCACCTGGTCCGCGGCGCCCTGGTCGCGCTGCTCGACCTGGAGCCGGACATCGAGGTGGTCGCCGAGGTCGACAACGGCGACGCGATCCTCCCGGCGGCCCTGGAGCACCGGCCGGACGTCGCCGTCCTGGACATCGACCTGCCCGGTATCGACGGGCTCACCGCCGCCGGCCTGCTGCACGAGCAGCTGCCCGCCTGCCGGGTGCTGATCCTCACCAGCCTCGGCCGCCCCGGCAACCTGCGCCGGGCGCTGGACGCCCAGGTCTCCGGCTTCCTGGTGAAGGACGCCCCGCCGGCCCGGCTCGCCGAGGCGATCCGGCAGGTCGGCTCCGGCGCCCGGGTGATCGACCCGCAGCTCGCGCTCGCCGCCTGGGACGCCCGCCAGAACCCGCTCACCCGGCGCGAGACCGAGGTGCTGCGGCTCACCGCGAACGGCGCCGAGCCGCTGGAGATCGCCGCCCGGCTCTACCTGTCGGTGGGGACCGTGCGGAACTACCTGACGGCGATCGTCACCAAGCTCAACGCCCGCAGCAAGGTGGACGCGATCCGGGTGGCCGAGGAGTCCGGCTGGCTCTGAGCCGCCGGCCCCCCGTGCCCCGCGGCGTCCCTCAGGTGGCGGACCCGGCGGCGGTGCTGTTCCGCCGCGCGGCCTCCGGCAGCAGCGGCCCGTCGGTCTCCCGGTCCTCGTACGGGACCTCGGCCGGCACCTTCACCGGCACCTCGGCGGTCAGCGTGAACCAGCCGTCCCGGGAGGTCTCGAAGGAGAGCCGCCCGCCGAGCTCGCGCAGCCGCCCGGCCAGGTTGTCCAGCCCGGTGCCGCGCCGGCCCGGCTCGGCGGGCGGTGCGCCGACCCCGTCGTTGCGCAGCACCAGCCGCACCGTGCCGTCCTCGGTGGCCGCCTCGATGGTGCAGGACTGCGCCTTGCTGTGCCGCAGCAGGTTGGTGACGCCCTCGCGGAGCACGGTGGCCAGCGCCGTGCCGACCTCCTCGCCGATCCGGCCGCAGTGCACCGCCACGGCGGTCTCGATGCCGGCCGAGGCGAGGATCGCCCGGGCGGCGGTCGCCTCGCTCTCCAACGACATGTTCCGGTAGGCGCTGGCGACCGTCCGCACGTCGGCGAGGGCCTGTCGGGACAGGCTCAGCATGGTGGTGATCTCCTCGCGGGCCCGCTCCGGCCGGGGCGCCACCAGCCGGTAGGCCAGCTCTCCCTTGAGGGTGATCGCGGAGAGGCTGTAGCCCAGCAGGTCGTGCAGGTCCCGGGCGACCCGGCTGCGCTCCTCGGCGACCGCCAGCCGGGCCAGTTCGGCGCGGGCCCGCCGCAGCTCCACCACCAGGTCGACCAGCCGGGTCAGGCCGAACACGGTGAGGCTGGAGATGACCGTGCCCATCGTGTAGTAGAGCGCCGAACCGACGTCGCCGCCGACCCGGGTCTCGATCACCAGGATGCTCGCGACCACGCCGCCCCAGGACAGCCAGGAGGCGGGGGACGGCAGCCACAGCAGCAGCGATCCGGCGAGGAAGCCGGGCATGCCCACCCAGCTGTCGCCGAGCGCCAGGAACGGCAGGTAGGTCAGCAGCGCCTGCGCGGAGAGCGTCCAGACCCAGTACCGCGGACGCGGACCGCCGCGGCCGGGAAGCGAGTTGACGTTCTGAAGGACCATCAGGACGAGCAGTGCCGCGAGCCCGTACCCGGCTCTCGCGCCGGTGACGTGCCGGCCGACCATGCTCAGCGCGGCGATGACGAAGTAGCACGCGGTGGTGGCGGCGATGATCACCTTGCCGGCGCGGGGGTCCAGTTCGGCGGGGCGCCGGCCGCCGGTGCGTCCGCGGCCGTCCGCCGCCGCTGCGCCGGGTGTCCCCGGGCGTGCCTGAGTACCGTCCACCATCTCCCCCAGCGGTGCCGCACGGCGGGCCGATCGGCTCGGCCCCTCGGCCCGAAGGCTACCGGCCGACGGCATGGTTCGAGCACCCTGCGATCTCGGGCCCGGCGCGGGCGGGTTCACCGGCCGGCCGGGGTGCGGTCGGCCCGGGCGCCGGCCGGCAGCGAGCCGAGCGCGAACTCGCCGACGCTCGACTCCCGGCGCCAGTCCAGGCCGAACGCCCGCGCCGACACCTCGATGTCGCCCGCGCCCAGCGCGCACGGCGCGAGCCCGAGCGCGGTCGCCACCAGGTACATGGTCTGCTGCACGACCCCGACGTGCTTGAGCGTCAGGGCGTACCACATCGCGCTGTACTTCCAGGAGAGCCGCTGGAAGCGCGAGGTGAGCGTGACCAGCACCTGAGGCGGACGGTCCATCCCGGCGGCCAGCTGGGCGCCGAGCAGCAGTTCCTCGGCGTCGTCCGCGGGCGCGTCGACCAGCACCAGCTGGTGGCCGGCCGGGTCGTAGTACCAGACGCCGTCGGCCAGCCCCTCGCACCGGCTGACGGTCAGGTAGAACTCCAGCTCGTAGGCGGCCCCGCCGCTCGGGTAGGGGCGGCGGCTGGTCTGGTAGTACGTCGGGTCGGCGCCGGTCGGTGCGGAGACCGAGCGGACGGCGGCGACCCGGTCGAGGAAGGCCCCGAGCTCGGCCAGGCCGATGGGCCGCTCGCCGTGCTGCCGGACGGACCGGCGGGCGGCCAGCACCTCGCCCAGCGGCGGGTCCGCGGGCGCGGCCGCGGCCCGCTCCAGCGGCACCCGCTTGCCGTCGGGCAGCGGCTTGAGGGCCGGCTCCGGGGCGAGGCGCCCCACGTGGCTGTAGGTGGCGCCGAAGTCGTCGTCGTGCCGGCCCAGCCGGCTGCGGGTGTGCTGGAGCAGCTCCCGGCCGGACCAGGTGGCCAGCACGGCGTCCGCGTCCTCGTCGAAGTGCGGTGTGTCGCCGACCTGTTCGCCGACCACCGCCATCCCGGTGGCGGCCAGGTGCCCGACCACCTCGCGGACCACCTCGGGCGCCAGCGGCACCGCGGCCGCCACCGCCGCGAGGGTCCCCGGCCGCCCGAGCGCGGAGACCACCCACATCGCCTCCGGCCGGTGGAAGACCAGCCGGTACAGCGACAGCGGCGACTCCAGCACCAGGCCGTCCGGCCCGGGCCGCACCGAGGCGAACCGGGACAGCCGCAGCGGCCGGTCGGCCGGCAGCCGGACGGGCGCGAAGCGCGCCGCCGCGGAGACCGGCACGGCCGACAGCAGCGGCTGCTCGGCGTCCTGCAGGGCGAGCGAGCGGACCACCACCGAGCGCAGCCGCTCCAGCAGCAGCATCAGCCGGGCCCGGCCGAGCCGGCCGTCCTCGCCGCCGGCCGCGGGCACCAGGTTCTCCAGGGCGACCGGCCCGAGCGCCATCCGGCGCAGCAGCTCGTGCGCCGCCGGGTCCTCGCCGGCGATCCGCACGTCGCCCCAGCGGGTGTGCAGCAGCGAGCCGTCGGTGTCCGACTCGATCCAGGTGTCCTCGCGCAGCGACCACAGCGCCCGGGCCGGTCCCGGCGCCGCGGTCGGCGCTGCATAGCCGGTCACGGAAGTCTCCCTTGCGGTGGGCGGCACGTCGGCGGCGCCGGATCAGAAGAAGATCGGGAAGGGGTTGAGGTCCTCGTACCTGGTGGGCTCGGCGAGCCGTCCCAGGGCGACCGGCACGTCGAACAGCCGGCCCGGCGCGAAGCGCGCCCAGAAGTGTCGCAGGCCCGGCACCAGCACCCGTACGACCGGCAGGCCGATGTCCGGTCTGGTCTGGTCCAGGACGAGCAGCTCCAGCCCGTGCGCGGCGGTGAGCCGCCGGATCTCGGTGATGTCGTCGAGCAGGTCCGCCCGCGGCCGGTACGGGTGGTCGGCCGGGACGGTGGCGGGGACGCCCTCGGCGGGCCGCAGGTAGGGCTGCCCGGCGACGGTCGCCGTCCGGCACCAGGCCAGCAGGTCCGGGTCGGTGCAGTCGTACCCGCCGCCGTCCGGCCGGGCCCCGGCCACGAACGGGACCATCTGGTTGAGCTCGGCGATCGCCCGGCGCAGCGCGGTGGCCGGGTCGAAGTGCGCACCGAGCCCGATCACCACGTCCTCGGCCGGCTTGTCGGTGCGCCGCGACAGTGCGGCGAACACCGGGACGCCCAGGTCCGAGGTGAGGTCGAGGGCCCAGATCTCCCGGCCGAGGCGGGCGTGCAGGTCGCGCTGCTGCTCCGTCCACGGGGCGTCGAACGCGGCCAGGTCCACCGCCGGCTGCGCGGTGCGGTTGTACCACCACAGGGCGGTGGCGTCCCGCTCCACCAGCTCCAGGAAGCCCTGCACCACGGCGTCCTCCAGGCTGCTGCCGGCCGCGCAGCCGTTGGAGTCGGCCCGGGCGAAGGTCCGGCCCGGAGGGTTCGGCCCGTCGAAGTACAGCAGCGCCGTCGGCAGCAGCCGCTGCCGCCCCTCGGTCAGCGACCAGACCGGCGTCCAGTCCAGCTCGGCGTCCTCGTCGAACGGGTCGCAGACGTACTGGAACACGCCGTGCGCCGCGTTCCACGCCGCGCGGTCGGCGAACTGGCGCCCGTCGTACAGCTGGCAGTCGTTCGGATGGACGGCGTCCTCGCCGCGGGCCCGCAGCCCGCGCAGCGATCCGCGCACCACGGCCTCCTCGCCCGTGAACACCCCGCTGCACCGCTCCAGTGCCTCGCACAGCGCACTGACCTCGGCATGGTCCGGGGTCAGGCCCTTGCCGGAACTGAGACTGCGCAGCCCGCGCCCGGCCCCGCCCGCACCGGCGCCGGCCAGCGCCAGGTTGAAGCCGGCCCGGTACACGTGGAACCCGGGCGGCGCCCCCGGATCCGGCTCGATCGCCCGCACCACCCCGGTCAGCGGGCTCACCAGGTGCCCGTAGCGGGCCATCACCTCGTGCGGGGCGAGCGCCCGGTCGCCGGCGCAGCCCGCGGCCGGGCCGGCCGCCTTCGGCCGGGAGACCGGCCGCACCGGGCGGCGGGCCCGGGCCGCGACCAGCCCGGGATCACCGCACTGCGGGCACTGCGGGCGGCGCCGCACCGGGTGGTGCCGGGTCTGCAGGGTGAAGCAGTCCATCGCCAGCAGCGTGTCCTGGCCCGGGCTGCGGTGCCCGGCCAGCCACTTGGCGGCCTCCAGCGCGAGCAGCTGGGCGCCCAGCCCTTCGCTGGCCGGTATCCGCCCGGCCCGGATCGCGGCCGGGCCCGAGCGGCCCAGCACGCGCTGCACCCGGGCCTCGATGTCGCGCTGCCCCCACAGCCGGTGGGTCAGACAGGACCAGCAGGGGCCGTCGCCGGGCCGGAACACCGGCCCGATCCAGATGTCCGCGCCGCTCGGCTTGGCGAGCAGCCAGGGCCGGCCGGACGCCCGGTGCGCCGCCTCCACCCCGGCCAGCGCCGGGTCCAGGTAGTCGCCGCAGACCACGGCGGACAGCTCCGCGGACGGGTCGGCGCCGGACGGCGCGTCCGGCCCGCACACCTCGAAGCCGGACCGCGCCAGCGCCTCGCGCACCGCCCGGCCGTCGGCGCCGCCGACCTCGGTGAGCCGGATCCGGCCCCGGGCGGTGCGGGTGCAGGCACGGTGCCCGTCCAGCCCGCCGAGCTCCCAGAAGGCCAGCGCGGAACGGTCCGCGGCGGGCCCGGCGGCGCTCCCCGCGGCGGGGGCGCGGTGCTCGACCAGGCTGGCGGTAGACAGTTCGCGCAGCAGGTACCCGACCCGCTCCGGCGCGAGCCTCGGGCCGACCGCCCCCAGCAGGTCCGGCAGCGCGAGCTGCTCGTTCAGCAGCGGCGCGAGCAGCTCCATCTCCCGGCAGTCGATCAGCCGGGTACCGCGCTCGGAGAAGAGGTAGACCCCCTCCCCGGGGACGACCTCGGCCCGCAGGTGCTCCTTGAACCCCACCATCTCGCTACCCCCGTCCCCGGTCCGCCGGTCCGTCAGTGCTGCGCGGGCGCCCAGGAGAACGAGGCCGTGGTGTTCATCGAGCGGGCGGCGGTGTCCAGGTCCTCGATCACCAGCTTCATGCCGGCGACCGCGGGCAGCGCGGGGACGGGCTCGCCGGCCGCGAGCTCGATGCCGAAGTCGGCGAGCACCCCGCGGGGGTCCTGCGTGTAGCTCTCCGCCAGGCCCGGCTCCAGCCAGGTCCGGGCGACGAGCTCGGCGAAGCGCCAGTCCTGCTCGATCGAGACGCGGGCGGCCGGCAGCGAAGCGGTGGAAACCGTGGCCATGAAGTCCTCCAGTGTCTGACGTGTCATCGGGACAACTCGGTGCAGGCATGGAGTGTGCGCCGCTCGAGCGCGGCTCGAACAGTGGAGGAGTCACGGATCGACCGTGAAGATCTCACGGTCGCGACCGGGAGCCCGACCAGGCAGGTCGTGAGGATGTCACTGGTCCCCCGAGCACCCGCCGTGACAGCCTCTGATGTGCTCGGCGGAGCCTTCCGCCGCCGCCCGCGCACCTTCAGGAGACGCAACTGCACGGCACGCGTCCGCCCGCCGCGGCGCCCTCGCACACGTGCCAGAACGGGGAAGAGGACCACCATGGAGATCCGGGTTCTGGGCCCGCTCACCGCCTGCGAGAACGGCGTGTCCATCGTGCCCAGCGCAGCCAAGCCGCGACAGATCCTCGCACTGCTCGCCCTCAACAGCGGACGGGTCGTCACCGTGCCCGCGCTGATGGAGGAGCTGTGGGGGGCCGCCCTGCCGCGCAGTGCCGCCACCACACTGCAGACGTACATCCTCCAGCTGCGCCGCAGGCTCTGCGCGGCCCTGGAGCCCTCCGCGGGCAGCGCCAAGGACGTCCTGGTCACCCGCCACGGCGGCTACCTGCTGGACGCCGCCCCCGGGTCGATCGACGCCCAGGAGTTCGACCGGCTCACCGCCGAGGGCTACGCCGCGTACGACATGGACGCCCCCGAGGCGGCGGCCCGGCTGCTCACCCGCGCCCTCGCCCTGTGGACCGGGCCCGCGCTGGTCGACGTCCAGCAGGGCCGGCTGCTGGAGGTCGAGGTCATGCGGCTCCAGGAGAGCCGGCTCGCCGCACTGGAGCGCCGGATCGACGCCGACCTGCAGCTCGCCCGCCACCACGAGGTGCTGGGCGAACTGGCCGGCCTGACCGCGCAGTACCCCATGCACGAGAACCTGCACGCCCAGTTCATGCTCGCGCTCTACCGCTGCGGCCGGCCCTCCCGCGCCCTGGAGGCCTACCGGCGGCTGCGCACCGCCCTGGTCGACGAGCTCGGCCTGGAGCCGTCCGCCCGGCTGCGCCGCCTCCAGCAGTCCGTGCTCGCCGCGGACCCGTCGCTCGACGACATCCGCCCCGCCCGCCTCGCCGACACCCGCCTGGCGGTCTGACCCCGGCGGCCCCGGCCGCGCACCCCCGGCCCGCGCCGAGCCGCGCCCGCGGGGGGTGCGCCACCACCACGCCGCCGGCCCGCCCGAGCCGCCGTCGAGCACCCCTGTAGCCCCCGTCTGGACCATCTCGAACATCCGCCGACCGGCGGAGTCGGGGCCACGGCAGAGGGGGCGGCGATGACGAGGGACACGGGCGGCTACCTGGCGGTGGCACCGCGCCCCGAGGCACGGCTGCGGCTGTTCTGCTTCCACCACGCCGGCGCCGGCGCCCTCTCCTTCGCCCGCTGGCCGGGCCGGGTCCCGGCGGACGTCTCCGTCGTCCCGGTCCGGCTGCCCGGCCGTGAGTCCCGGCTCCGCGAGCCGCGCCTCACCGACCGGGACGCCCTGCTGGCGGCGCTCGACATCCAACTCGGCCCGCACCTGGACGGCCCCCACGCGTTCTACGGCCACAGCCTGGGCGCCCTGGTGGCCCACGCCTACGCCGAGCACCGTGAGGGCCTCGGGCTGCGCACGCCCGAGCTGCTGGTCACCGCGGCCTGCGCGGCCCCGCACCTGACGGTGGCCGCCCTGGAGCGTGACGACCTCTCGGACGCCGACCTCCTCGCGGTGCTCGGCGGCGCCGATGGCATCTCGCCGTACCTGCTGGAACGGCCCGGCTGGCTGCAGCTGATGGTCGACACCATGCGGGACGACCTCGCCCTCGCCCGCAGCCTGCGG
The DNA here is from genome assembly GCF_042735675.1 of Kitasatospora sp. NPDC059571. NCBI lineage: Bacteria > Bacillati > Actinomycetota > Actinomycetes > Kitasatosporales > Streptomycetaceae > Kitasatospora > Kitasatospora sp. NPDC059571. The sequence goes on along the minus strand of NZ_JBHWBW010000082.1, from coordinate 3,887 downwards.
ACGGCGGCCCGGCCGGTGGCCGGCGTGCCCGTGCTCGGCCTGGCCGGCAGCCGGGACCGCCTGCTGCGGCCCGCCGCCGTCCGCGCCTGGAGCGGGTGGACGGGCGCCGGCTTCCGGCTGCGCACCGTCGACGGTGACCACTACTTCGTCCGCGACCCGGCCACCCCGGCCCTGGTCGCGGCCGCCCTGGCCGGCGCCGCACCGGCCCCCGCCGCCCTCGCCACCGCCCACTGACCATCGACCCCATCGACCCACGAAGGATCCCGACCATGGACATCGGAGTTCTGGGCCCCTGCCAGGTGACCCAGGGCGGCGTCTCGGTGGTGCCGACGGCGGTCAAGCCCCGCAAGGTCCTCGCCCTGCTCGCCCTCCACCCCGACCAGGTGGTATCGGTACCGGCACTGGTGGAGGAGCTGTGGGACGGCGACCCGCCGCGCAGCGTGCAGACCACCCTCCAGACGTACGTCCTGCAGATCCGCAACCTGATCACCGCCGCACTCGCCCGCAACCCGCGCGAGGACCTGCCGCTCGGCCCCAAGTCCGTGCTGACCACCCAGCCCGGCGGCTACCTCCTCGACACCCACGGCGGACTGGACGACGCCGCCGAGTTCGAGCGGCTCGCCGCCTCCGGCCACCGCACGATGGCCGCCGGCGACTGCGCCACCGCCTCCACCAGGTTCCGGCAGGCGCTCGAACTGTGGCGCGGCCCGGCCCTGGTGGACGTCCAGCTCGGCCCGCTGCTGGAGGTGGAGGTGACCCGCCTGGAGGAGACCAGGATGAGCATCCTCTCCCAGCGGATCGAGGCCGACCTGCGGCTCGGCCGCCACCACGAGATCCTCGGCGAACTCGCCGGCCTGGCCGCCCGCTACCCGACCCAGGAGGGCCTGCACGCGCAGTTCATCCTCGCCCTGTACCGGGCGGGGCGGCGCAGCGGAGCCCTGGAGGCCTACCACCGCCTTCGCACCCTCCTCGGCGAGGAGCTCGGCCTCGACCCCTCGCCCGCCCTCCAGCAGCTGCAGGCCGGGATGCTCGCCTCCGACCCGGGGCTCGAGTACGACGCGAGCGGTACTGCACCACGGGCGGGTTATCTGCGGGTGCTCAAGGCCGGCTGAGCCGCGCGGCCCCCGCCCCCGAAACCGACGCCCCCACGAACAAGCACAGCCCGACACCTTCGGAAGGACAGCCCATGAGCAAGTTCACCCTCATCGACCTGACCGACAAGCTGCGCGAATGCGCCGGCGAGGCGGAGGGGGGCGACCTGGACGGCGACGTCCTGGACACCCCGTTCATCGAGCTCGGCTACGACTCCCTGGCTCTGCTCCAGGTCACCGGCGTGCTCAAGCGCGAGCTCGGCGTCGACCTCGCCGACGACGCGGTGGTGGAGGCCGAGACGCCCCGCCTGCTGCTCGACATGATCAACGAGTGCCTCTCCGTGGCGGCCTGACCGCCCGCAGCCGTCCGACGGCCGCCCGTCGCCGCCCACCCGGTGGCGACCGGCGGCCGTCGCGGCGCGCCCGCCCCCGTACCGCCTCCCAGGAAGTCCCGCCGCCATGCCCGCCGCACCCCTGCACGTCATCGTCGTCGGGGCGGGCACCGGCGGCCTGTGCCTGGCCCACGGCCTGCGCCGGGCCGGCCTGCGCGTCACCGTGTACGAGCGCGACCGCACCCGCACCGCGGCCCGGCCCGGCCACCGGACCGGCCTCGACCCGCGCGGCCTGCGCGCACTGCGCGCCTGCCTGCCGCCCGAGCTCTTCCGCACCCTGCTGGCCGCGGGCGCCGTGCCACCCGAGCGGTTCGTCCTGCTGGACCGGCGGCTGCGCCCCGTCCTCGCCGTCCCGCTGCCCGGCGGCGGCGCCGGCCCCGGATCGGCCCCCGAGCTCTCCGTCAGCGCCATGACGCTCCGCCAGCTGTTGCTCACCGGCCTGGAGGACGCCGTCCGCTTCGGCCGCACCGCCACCGGCCACCGCAGCCACCCCGACGGCTCGGTCAGCGCCCGCCTCGACGACGGCACCGAGGACCGCGGCGACCTGCTGGTCGGCGCCGACGGCGCCCCCTCGTGCCTGCTGCCCCCGCACCCCGCCCCGCCCGCCGCCGCGGGCCGCGGCAGCGTGCTGATCGGCGCCAAGGTGCCCCTCATCGCGGAGAGCCGCGCCCTGCTGCCCCCGGCCCTGGCCCCCGGCGCCGGCCTCGTCCGGGCGCCGCGCGGACTGTCCGTCCTGCTGCACCGGATGGAACTCCCCTGGGACCGCTACGGGGAGCTGAAGCCCGGGCTGCCCGCCGAGGACGCCGCGCTGCTGGCCCGATGGCCCGGGCTGCCGTTCGACAACAGCCGCGACCACATCGACGTCGGGCTGCGCACCCCGGCCGGACGGCTCCCCGCGGACGTGGCGCTGCGCCCGGGCGACGACCTCGTCCGGCTCGCCCTCGGCCTCGACCCGCGGCTCCACCCCGACCTCCGGCGCCTGCTCGAACTCGCTGATCCCGCGACCGGGTTCGCCGCCTCCGCGCCCCGGCCGGCCGGGCCGGCGCCGTGGCCCGCCGGCCCGGTCGCCCTGCTCGGCGACGCCGCCCGCCCGGCCGCCCCGGGGCCGGGCGGGGCGAGTGCCGCGCTGCGCGACGCCCGCGCGCTGGTCGACGCGCTCACCCGGGTCCGGGACGGCCTCGCGAGCCTGGACGACGCGCTGCTGGACTACCGGTCCGCCGCCGAACGCCACAGCGCCGGGGCGGCCGGCCCCGGCCGGCCGTTCGACGCCGAGCACCTGCTGCACGGGGCCCGGCCGGCCCGCATCGCGCTCGCCGGCGTCCGTGGCCGGCTGCGCGCCGCCGTACCCGGCCCGAGGACCAACGGGCGTGCCGCGGCCGGGTCTTGAGCTGTCCTCGATCGGCGGTTGGCACGGTCGGAGCGCCTCGACCGAGGCCCGCGGAAGGCCGCGGAGCCCGTGCTCCGACGCCACCGCCCGACGCACTACGACTCCACCCGGAGGAACCGTGTCCCGTCGCCTTTTCACCTCGGAGTCCGTCACCGAGGGCCACCCCGACAAGATCGCGGACCAGATCAGCGACACGATCCTGGACGCCCTGCTCACCCAGGACCCGACCTCCCGCGTCGCCGTGGAGACCCTGATCACCACCGGCCAGGTGCACATCGCCGGCGAGGTCACCACCAAGGCGTACGCCGACATCGCCACGCTGGTCCGCGAGACCGTGCTGGGGATCGGCTACGACTCGTCCGACAAGGGCTTCGACGGCGCGTCCTGCGGCGTGTCGGTGTCCATCGGCGCGCAGTCCCCGGACATCGCGCAGGGCGTCGACACCGCGCACGAGGCCCGCGTCGAGGGCGAGGACGACGAGCTCGCCAAGCAGGGCGCCGGCGACCAGGGCCTGATGTTCGGCTACGCCTGCGACGAGACGCCCGAGCTGATGCCGCTGCCGATCGCGCTCGCGCACCGCCTCTCCCGCCGGCTGTCCGAGGTCCGCAAGGACGGCACGCTGTCCTACCTGCGCCCCGACGGCAAGACCCAGGTCACCATCGAGTACGACGGCGACCGGGCCGTCCGCCTCGACACCGTGGTCGTCTCCACCCAGCACGCCGCCGACATCGACCTGAACTCCCTTCTCGCGCCCGACATCCGCGAGTTCGTGGTCGAGCCGGAGCTCGCCCGCCTCGCCGAGGACGGCATCGAGCTGGACACCGAGGGCTACCGGCTGCTGGTGAACCCGACCGGACGCTTCGAGATCGGCGGCCCGATGGGCGACGCCGGCCTGACCGGCCGCAAGATCATCGTCGACACGTACGGCGGCTACGCCCGCCACGGCGGCGGCGCGTTCTCCGGCAAGGACCCGTCCAAGGTCGACCGCTCCGCCGCGTACGCGATGCGCTGGGTCGC
>NZ_JBHWBW010000081.1:719-22730 GCF_042735675.1 Kitasatospora sp. NPDC059571 | reverse complement strand
CGCCACCACCGCTGCCCCTTGTGCGCAGGAGCCTGCGCATGCGGGCCGGGGTGCTGCTTGGCCATGTCCGCCAGGCCCTCCAGCAGCCACGCCCGGAAGCGCTGCCGGGCGGAGCCCGGATCGGCCGGCACCGAGGAGACCACCCTGCACTCCCGTCTGGAACCCCGAGCGGAACGGCCCGCCGGACGGACGGACGACGTGGTCAGCGTAAGCGCCCCCACCGCGCCCGGCGCGGAGGCCCGCGCCCGAGTCGCCGCAACGGCGCAGCGGCTGCCGACGCCGGCGGGCGGGGTGGGGAGCGGCGGGCGCGCGGGGGGGGGCCGGGGGGCCGCGCGGGGGGGTCCCGGGGCCGGGCGGCGGGGTCCGGGTGCCGCGCGTACCGGGGCGGGGGCGCAGGCGGCGCGCCGTGCTGCGGCGGGATTGACCGGATCGGGTGAGGCAGGGTCCGATCGGCCCCCGAGCGGGGCCGTCGGCTGGGAGGATCGGCCGCCCGCCGACCCGCCGCCCGAGAGGTACCGATGAGCAGCAAGGTGTCAGCGTCCGGTACCGGCGACGGTCCGAACCCGGGTGGCATGCGGGCCGAGGACACGCTGGCCGCGGAGCTGGCGTTCGTCCGGGCGGTGGCGGCCGAGCCCGGGGTGGTGGATGCGGCGGTGGTCGCCGCGATGGGCGCCGTGCCGCGCCACCTGCTGATCCCCCGTCTGTTCGAGCCCCGCGGACCGGTGCGGCCGGCCCGGCTGTGGCGGCTGGTCGACCCGGCCGTCGACCGCGCTGCGTACCTCGCCGCGGTGTACGGCACGGACCAGGTCGTGGTGCAGCTCGACGGGGCCGCCCCGGACGGACAGGTCGTCGGTGACGAGTACCTGGGAACGCCGACCGCCATGTCCTCGGGGGCCGGACTCATCGCGCTCGCCCTGCAGGACCTGCGGGTGGCGCCGGGCGACCGCTTCGTGGAGGTCGGCGCGGCCACGTTCTACCTGAGCGCGGTGGCGGCCCGGCTGACCGGCTGCCGGGTCCTGGGCGTGGAGATCGACCGGAGGCTGACCGGGGCCGCCGTGCCGCGGCTGGCCAGGATCGGCGCCGCGGTGCAGGCCCTCGCCGGTGATGCCTCCGACGCACTGCCGCCCGGCATGTTCGACCGGATCTGCGGCTCCTTCGCGCTGCCCGCCGTCCCCACCGGGTGGCTGCGCCAACTCGCCCCGGGCGGCCGGCTGCGGGTGACGATCTCCACCGGCGCGCCCGGCTGGCACGGCACCGCGCTGGTCGACCGGGACGCCCGCACCGGAGCGCTCTCCGGCCGGCTGGCCGCCGAGCGGTGGGGGCACCTGCCGGCCCGCGGCCGCGGCTGGCTGCCACTGCCGCCTCAGACGGGCCCGGGCCGCGACCGCACCCACACGACGCCACCGCCCGGCGACCACGAACGCGGCTTCTGGCTCGCGGTCGCCCATCTCCTCCCCGGGGTGCGCCGGCACTGGACCGACGGCGAGGTCGTCCTCGTCGCGGCGGACGGCTCCCGGGCCGTGCTGGCTCCGGACGGGACCGGGGTCCGCGAATGGGGCCCGCGCAGCCTGTGGGCGGAGGCCGAGCACGTGCACGCCCGCTGGACGGCCGCGGGCCGCCCCGACACCTACGCCCTCCGGTTCGACGGCGACCGCCAGTGGGCCGACGGCGGACCCGGCCTCGGCTGGCCCCTGCCCGGCCCGCGGCCGGCACCGCACCACCGGCCCACGACCACGACCACGACCACGACCACCGGAGCACCGTGAAGGACAGCGCGCCACTGACGTCCCCGGCCGACAGCGGCATGGCCGCCGGACCGGGCCCCGTCCCCGGCCCGCAGGACACGGCCGGCGACAACGCGGCCACCCTGCGCCGCGCCCTCGTCGACGAGTTGGTCCGGCAGCACCGCCTCACGGACCCGCGGGTCGAGGCGGCGTTCCGACGGGTGCCCCGGCACGCCTTCCTGCCCGGCATCCCGCTGGAACGGGCCCACGCCGACGACGCCGTGGTCACCAGGCGGAACGACACGGGCGGCGCGAGCAGTTCGGTCTCGGCGCCGTGGCTGCAGGCCGCCATGCTGCAGGCGGCGGAACTCCGCCCGGGACAGACCGTCGTGGAGATCGGCTCGGGCGGCTACCAGGCTGCACTGATGCAGGAACTCGTCGGCCCGCACGGCACGGTCGTCACCATCGACATCGACCCGTTCGTCGTCGACCGCGCACGCAGCCTCCTTCCTGCGGCCGGGTACGGGGACGTGGCGGTGGTCCTGGGCGACGCGGAACTCGGCGTCCCGGCCGGGCTGCTGCCCGCAGCCGGCGCGGATGCCGTCGTCGTGACCGTGGAGGCCCGCGACATCCCGCCCGCCTGGGTCGACCAACTCGCGGAGGGCGGACGGCTCGTGGTGCCGCTGCGGATCCACGGCTACACCTGGGCCGTCGCCCTGCACAAGCGCGGCGGACGGCTGGAGGGCCGTTCGTACGAGGTCTGCGGGTTCGTTCCGCTGCAGGGGGCGGGGCGGCGCGAGGACACCGTGGTGGCGCTGCGGGGCGGCGAGGTGCGGCTGCGGTTCGCCGACGGCGGACCGGCGGACGTCCGCGGTCTCGAACGGGCCCTGGGGTTGCCCCGGGGCGAGGTGTGGACGGGCATCACCGTGCCCGGCGACCAGCCGTTCGACCTGCTCTGCCTGCTGCTCGCGACGACCCTCGACGGGTTCTGCCGGCTGGCCGTCGACCCGGCCCTGGACACCGGTGCGGTCACCCGCCCGAACGGATGGGACGCCGCCGCCGTGGTCCGCGACGGCTCCCTCGCCCGGCTGGCCACCCGGAAGCTCCGCGCCGGGGGAGCAGGTGGCGCGTCCCTGTGGGAGTTCGGCGTCCATGCCTACGGCCCCCGGGGAGGCGAACTCGCCCGGACGATGGCCGACATGGTCACCATCTGGGACCGCCGGCTGCGCGGGGGCTCCTACCCGCTGCTGACCGTCCACCCGGCGGACACGCCCGACGACACGTCGGACGCCGCGGGGGCCACTGCCGCCGCGGCCGCCGATGCGATCACCCGCAGCCTCGTCCTCAAGCGCCACACCCGTCTGGTGTTCGACTGGCCGTTCCCGCCCGGGGAGCATCCCTCCGCGCGCGACGTGTAGGACAGGGGCTCGGCCGGACGCTCAGGACACGGACCGAGGGCGTTGCGGTGGTCGCGGCGCCGTGCGTCGAGTTCCCGGGCGACCTCCTCGTCGGTGGCGCCGGTGATCGTCCCGAGGTGGTCCAGGAGTTCCCAGCGCGCCTCGTCCTCCCGCCACCAGGCCAGGTCGGGTACCGCGGGAGAGGTCATGGGTGCTCGGTTCCGTTCGGAGGAGGCCGCGTCGTTGCGCGAGCAGTTGAGAGGTCCTGATGGACCGCCACCGGTATCCACCGGCGGACCGGAGTCGGGCCTCGTCGCAGGCCGGGCCCTCGCATGCAACCCGGAGGTTGCACGGGGTCGGCCCTCGTGCAACCCTGGAGTTGCCCTCCGGGGCGACGTGAGGAGGCCTCTCATGACCGAGGACCGGATCGAGCACGAGATCCCCGGCGCGGCACCCCCGCAGGCCGGGCCGGCCGGCGCGGTCCTCGCCGCCCTCGCCGACCCGACGCGGCGTCATCTGCTCGACCTGGTCGCCGCCGGGGGCGAAGCCACCGCGACCACCCTCGCCGAGCGGCTCCCCGTCTCGCGCCAGGCCGTCGTCAAGCACCTCACGGTCCTGGACGGGGCCGGGCTCGTCACCGGCCGGCGGGCCGGACGCGAGGTGCGGTACACCGTCCGCCCCGCCACCCTGGAGGCCACGGCCCGCTGGATGTCCGCCCTCGCCGCGGACTGGGGCCGGCAGCCGGCCCCTAACGAGCGGCCCACGGGCGCCCCGGGAGCGGACACCGGCCCATAGTTCGCCGCGGGCCGGGCAGCAACCGTCCGGGCAGGTCACCTCGCCGCCCGCCGGGTCGAGAAGGCACGGTGACCGACGCGACGCGCGGCTGACCGGCGGCGTCGGACCCGGTACCTATCCTCGGGGACATGACGATTCAGCGCATGGACAACGTCGGCATCGTCGTGGACGACCTCGACGCCGCCGTTGCCTTCTTCACCGAACTCGGCATGGAGCTGGAAGGCAGGATGCCGATCGAAGGCAGCTGGGCGGGCAAGGTCGTCGGGCTCGACGACATGCGGAGCGAGATCGCGATGATGCGGATCCCGGGCGCCCCGGGCCGGCTCGAACTGGCGACGTACCACTCCCCGAAGGCGATCACCCCCGAGCCGGCCATCACCCCGGCGAACACGCTGGGCCTGCACCGCGTCATGTTCGCCGTCGACGACATCGAGGACACCCTCGCCCGCCTCCGCCCGCACGGCGCCGAACTCGTCGGCGAAGTGACGCGCTTCGAGGACAGCTACCTGCTCTGCTATCTCCGCGGGCCGAGCGGGATCATCCTTGCGCTGGCCGAGGAGCTGAGCTGAGAGGACGCAGTCCGCTCTCCGAGGCACCGTCACTTCCGACGAACGCGCTCTGCGCCGGCCGTCCCCACGGCCCCGCACCGGGCTAGCATCGGGCCCGTGATCGTATGGCTCAACGGCACCCACGGCGCGGGCAAGACGACGACCGGCGCACTCCTGCCGCCCCTCATCCCGGACTCGCGGGTGTTCGACGCCGAGAAGGTCGGCGTGACACTCATGGACGTCACACCCGGACTGCCCGCGACGGACAACTTCCAGCACTGGCCGCCGTGGCGGCAGCTCGTGGTCGAGACCGCCCGCCGCATCCTCGAATTCACTGGCGGCACCCTGGTGATGCCCATGACCGTCCTGGTCGAGCAGTACTGGCGCGAGATCAGCACGGGCCTCGCCCAACACGGCATCCCGGTGCGGCACTTCGTCCTCCACGCCGACCAGGACACCCTCCGCGGGCGGATCGAGGGGGACACTCTGCTCGGCCCCTCCCCCTTCCGTCTCCACTACCTCGGGCCCTACGCCGAGGCGGCACGCACCTGGTTGCACCGCGAGGCCGAGGTCATCGACACCACCCACCTCACACCCGCCCAGGTGGCGCGACAGGTCGCCGAGGCCGTCAAGGGGTGAGGTCCGGCGCCGCTGGATCCCCCACAGCCGAATCACGGTGTCCTAGAGTCGCCGCATGCGACGAAGGACAGGACTGGCGGCGGCCGGGGTCGTAGCAGCCCTCGCCTGGGGCGAATGGCTGAACCGGCGTTGGTCCCGAGCACTCGTCGGGAGCGTTGAGGGCACCACCGAGGCCGTGGTCGTGCTGGGCTACCGGAATCCCCAGGCGTCGGCCAACCTCGTCAACCGCTGGCGCGTCCGCGCCGGGATCCGCTCCGTCTCCCGCGACAGTGCGCGGGAGACCCGCGTGATCTTCAGCGGCGGATCGACCGGCAACGGCGCCGCGGAGGCCCGGATGATGGCCGACTACGCGAAGTCGGTACTCAAGTTCGACGGCACGGCGGTCCTCGAGGACCGGAGCACGACAACATGGGAGAACATCGCGAACGTGATCCCCCTCCTCGAGGATGCCGACCGCATCAAGATCGCCTCCCAACCGGCTCACGCGCTCAAGGCGCGCGCGTACCTGCGGCGGCAGCGCCCCGACCTTGCCGAGAGGCTGGTGCGAGCCGATGACTACCGCCTCGGCGAATGGGTGGTCGTCAAACCACTGCTGGCCCTGCACGGGCTGCGGACGCTCCGCGGTCTCAGTGCCGACGAGCGGAAGATCTCGCGGTAGACCGGCGCTCCTGCCGTTGACGCAGCCGTCGGAAGAGGTGCGCGGGCGATGTCAGTGGCATCGGGGATGCTCGGTGGTTGATGCCGCCGAGCAGGAAGCCCTCAGATGTCGATCCGCGTTGCCGGCCGTCGCCGTACGACGGCGTCCTTGACCTCCGCCTTCCCCCGCGCGGAGATCGTCGATGTGACCTCCCGGGCACCGCAGCCGTGGGTGCGGCTGAGCCCGTTCTACCCGCACGGCGGCATCCCGGTCCCCTACAGCGAAGGGGTGACCAGCCAGTCCGTGGAGGGTATCTGGCAGGCCCTCAAGGTCTTCCGGGACACCGACGTCGACCCCGGAAAGCTCCGGATCACCACGATGAAGGGGTTGAAGCGGACGGTGCGCCGCCACGGCCCCGTCCAAGGCCACCGCACCGGCCTGCACGGCGACCGACTCCTGTCGTACGAGGCCGCCCGGCGTCGGATCTATCTGCCCGCCTACCGGTGGATTCTCGAACACCGCGCCGCCGATCTGGTCGAACGGCTCCGCGACATGGGGGACGTCGTCCTCCTCGACTACACCACCAACGGCGACATCACCGATCCCACCAGCCCGCTCTCGCACGCCGCGCTCATCCAGCTGCACATCGAGGGCCGCTGGCCCCGAGAAGATGGCGCGGATGCGGCCCGCGGTGGTCAGTGAGCGAAGGCGCTGCATGACCTCGCCGGCCCGAGGTGCGCCCTCCCGTACACCTGGCGGCACCCACTGGCAGGTCTCGAGGGCTGTCAGCGGCACCTCCTCGGCCGATCCGGACGTGCAGGGGCCGGGGGTCGGCACTGGCGGCACGGGGTCGTCCAGCAGGGATCGGGATGTCGCCCTCGGCGTTCGGGACACCCGGCGGGGTCCGGCCCGGACCGGACCTGGGTGTGGGCGCAGCGGTCCCGCCCGGCAGGTCGCAGGCACTCTGCAGGTCGGTGATCACCGCGCACACGAGGACCGGTAGCCACGTGCGCCGGACGGGACCACTCGGGGTGGAACGACGTCAACGACGCTGACGGTGCGCGTGGTTCACTCGGTGTCGAGCTGGTGGTCGGCCCAGATGTAGCTCTCGGGGAGCAGGTCGGTGACGGGTACCGTCCGCAGGCGGCCGGCGCTGCCGACGACGACCTTGAGGTCGGGGAAGTAGTCGAGGAGGACCTGCCGGCAGCGGCCGCACGGGGGGACGACCCCTCGGTCGCGGTCGCCCACGGCGACGACGGTGTCCAGCTCGTAGACGCCCTGGGAGGCTGCTGCGCCGATGAGGACCAGTTCGGCGCACGGCCCGCCCGTGAAGTGGTAGGCGTTCACCGAGGTGACGATCCGGCCGTCCCGGGCACGGGCCGCGGCTGCCACGGTGTGGTTGTCGCCCCGGCAGCGCGTGCGGGCGATGTGTGCCGCGGCCTGGACGAGTTCGTGGTCGACGGGGTGGGTCTGCATGGTCCTCTGCTCTGCCTTCGTAGGGTGTCAGGCGATGCTGGTGGGCGTGGCGCGGACGGGCAAGCGGTTATCGGCCGTACGTCTGCGCGAAGGACGCGCGAACCCGTTCGGCCACCCGGACAGCCTGCGACACCGCACCCTCGGGACCGGCCCCCGCCACGCCGCCGGCGAGGTGTGTGGGGTGGTCGACCGGCGCGCGCGAAAGGGCGCGCACGGAGGGCGCGGCCCGTGTCAGGATGCTCGGCATGTCTGGTCGCGCACTGAGCTTCGGAGTGGTGGCGGAAGCGTACGAACGGTTCCGGCCGGGGTATCCCGTGGAGCTCTTCGACCTGGTGGTGGCGTACGCGGGTCGGCCGGTGCGGACCGCTCTCGAGATCGGGGCCGGAACGGGCAAGGCGACCCGCCTGTTCGCCCGCCGCGGGGTCGCGGTCACCGCGACCGAACCGGACGGGGCCATGCTCGCCGAGCTGCGCAAGCACGTTCCGGCCGGGGTCGGGACGGTGCAGGCCGCATTCGAGCAGGTGCGGCCGGACCGGCGGTACGGGCTGGTGTATGCGGCGGCGGCGCTGCACTGGACCGCCCCGGTCGGCCGGTGGTCGCGCATGGCCGCACTGCTGGAGCCCGGCGGCGTGGTCGCCTCGTTCGGCGGGCCGGTCCAGCTGGCCGACCCGGCGGTGGAGGAGGCCGTTCGCGCAGCACGGTCACCGCTCCTGGAGAGCGACGAGGTGCCCTCCCCGGACGGGACGCCCCCGGGGAACGCCATGCAGTGGCCGGGTACCGAGCTCCAGCGGTCCGAGCTCTTCACCGGTGTTCAGCAGCACGTCATCGAACGGCGGCTGACGATGACAGCGCGCGAGTACATCGGCCTGCTCTCGACCATCTCGGCCTATCTGGTCCTGCCGGTCCGCGAACAGCAACAGGTCTTCCGCCGGGTCCTGGAGGTCCTGCCGGAGACGGTCGACCTTGCCGCGGACATCACCGTCCATCTGGCGCGACTGCGCGACGAGCCGTAGGACGCCGACGCGGTCAGAGTCCGGCCGGGTGAGCGGAGAGCCGGGCCGCGTGCCGGTCCCGCAGGCGATCCCGCTCCTCGGGCGTGGCAAGGAAGACGTCGGCCCCGCCGTCATAGGGATGGTGGATGCGCCGCAACCCGGTGTCGGTGATCAGCACGTCCGCCGCCCGGTCGTCGGCCACGTCGCGCAGCAGCTCGTCGAGGCAGCCGCGCTGCCAGGGCCGGCGTACGGCGAAGAGATGGGAGTAGGTGCGGTACTCCGGGTCGGGGTCGTCCTCCACCAGCAGACTCTGCCAGTAGCCGGCGTCCGGGCGATGCGGTGGGACCTCGGGTCCGCTCGTCCAGACGGAGGTGATCACATACACGTCCGCACCGGCGAACAGCTCGTCGAGGACGGTGTTGTAGCGCTCCAGGACAACGGCGTACTCGCTTTCGTCCTGGGGGTACCGCTGCGACTCCGGGAGGCTGTGGAAGCGCACCCAGACATCCCGGTACGGGCCGCGCAGCCGGTGCCCGACAGGCGGGCAGTCTGGCCACCATTGCTGCCACAGCTCCGTCAACGCCGTCTGCCCGCTCCCCGACACCTGCCGCACCCGCCCTGTCTCGCACGCCCCCGACCGGCGGCATCATGCCCGACGGGACACCCGCCGAGGAAGCGATATTCCGTGAACGGGTGGTGGGCACGGCCTGAGCGTGACGGATGCGGCGCGCGCGGCCGACCTTCTCTCGGACCGGGCTGTTCCGGTTCCCCCGGGCCGTGCCGCTCGGCGGCCGACGCGGCCACGGCGGGCACCCCGCGGCATCGGTTTTCGGGAGTGCCCGCCAGGAGGCCACGAGGCCGGAGATACTGCGGGCATGGTCTTCTACGTCCTCGCCGCGCTCCTGTTCGCGCTGTTCGCGGTGGACATGGTGATCGGCCTCACCACCCGGGACAGGGGCGAGGGGTCGCGGTGGGAGAGGTGGCAGATCCTCGGCTACGGGCCGCTGTTCGTGACCATCTGCCTGGCGCTGGCCCTGGACGTCTTCCTCGAACCGGGCTGGTCGTGGGCCGCCCGACGTCCCGTCCTCCTAGGGCTACCCGTGGTGGCCACCGTGTTCGGGGTCGGCTGGTTCATCACCTTCCGGCGCCGCCTGCGAGCCGTCCTCCGCGCGAGGCGGGCCGCCCGCGGTTCCGCGGAGCCGCGGGTCTGACGACCGCGGTCGGACGATGTGAGGGTCCAGAAGCTGCTGTACGAGCTCCCCGAGGAGGGCCCGTACGTTGCGGCGACCGCCTGAACGCGACGGCGCGAACCGCCCGCCTCACCGGGAAGTCGCCCGTCTCGGGTCGGGTCGACCAGCCCTCGCTCGGCCTGCCCGTGATGCATTGGGCGCCGCCGCTCCGCCCCCTTCGTTCACCCGGCCGGGCCCGAAGCCCGGGTGCCCGTCCGTGCCGCATCCGAAGGGCCCGAAGCACGGGCCGATTGAGCGTTCGGACGCATGCATCGTTTGTGCACGCCCGAACCGCGGTCACGTGAGGTGACGAGAACCGCGGCAAGAGTTGCCGTCCGTGAGGGCCCGAACCAGGGTGCCCTGTGGGCAGCCCCGGAGCGGGGCGGGCCCATCTCGGCCATCACGAAAGGAAAGTCGACCCATGTCCGTGACCCGGACCCTCCGCACCACCGCCCTCGCGGCCGTCCTCGCCACCGGCGCCCTCGCCGCCGGCGCCCCGCAGTCCTCCGCCGCCACCATCGGTGACGGCGACGTCGCCGTCACCGGCGGCCGGATCGCCGACTCGGGCGCCACGCTGGACCTCACCGTCACGGTGACCTGCACCGCCGGCGAAACGCACACCGTCCTCGCCTGGGCGAACCAGGACATGACCGAATCCGTGGCCGCCTCCGACCCCGTCGCCTGCACCGGCGCCGCACAGGACGTCACGGTCAGCCTCGCGGCCATGCCCACCGACTCCCCCTGGCGGCCCGGTACCGCCTACGCCGGCGCCTGGCTCACCGACGGAACCGCCGGCGACCCCCTCGAAGAGATCACGATCGCCTGACGCAGGCGACAGTGCCCGCGCGCTCGGACGCCCGGCCCGGCACACACCCGGGCCGGGCGGGACCAGGCCGCAGGACGGCCGGCGGTCAGCGGCCCGCCTGTTCCGGCGGTGGGCCCGCCGGGGACGGTGCACTCCGTGCGGATCAGCGGGCGATCGAGATCGCGAAGGGCGCGAATCCGCTGGACCGGATGACGTGCGGGACGAAGAGGATCGCGGCCTCCGTGGCGCGGGCGGTTTCGATCCCGCCGAGGTCGGTGATCCACTCCGGTTGCCAGCCGAGGTCGCCGAGCAGTTCCCGGACGGTCTGCTTGGCCCGCGGGTCGTCGCCGGAGAGGAAAGCGGTCGGGGTCCGGGTGAGCGCGGCCGGCGCGGTCATCACCGGGAAGAGCATGGTGTTGAGGGTCTTGACGACGCGGGTTTCGGGGAGCGCTTCCTGGAGGAGCTCGGCGAGGCTCGAGCCGGGATGGATCAGGTCGGCGGGCAGTCCGTCCGGTCCGTCGGTGGTGGCGTTGGAGACGTCGACGAGGATCTTGCCGCGCAGCTCCTCGCGCAGGGCGGCGAGCCGCTCCAGCGAGCCTGCTCCCGGGGTGGCGTTGATGACGATCCGGGCTGTCCGGGCAGCGGCGGCGGCGGTGCCCGGCGCGCGGTCCGCCACGGTCACCTCATGCCCGGCCCGGGTGAGGGCCGTGGCCAGGCTGCCGCCGACGCGGCCGTTTCCGAGGACTGCGATCGCGGTCATGATGATGTGGGCCTTTCGTGGGTGCGGGTTGTGGTGCGCGGGTCAGCGTGAGAGCGTGGCGACGGCCTGGGCGTGGACGCCGGGCGCGGCCGCCAGGAAGCTTTCGCTCTGCGGGGTCCAGGGGCGGCCCTGGGCGTCGGAGATCCGTCCGCCGGCCTCGGTGACGATCAACGCCCCGGGCAGCAGGTCCGCGCGGGCGCCGGCGAACTGCCAGAAGGCGTCGATGCGGCCGGCGGCCAGGTCGGTCAGGTGCAGGGTGGCGGGCACGGCGGTGCGCACGACGAGCGCGTCGAAGAGCATCGCGGTGATCGAGGAGCCGACGCGCCGCACGACCTTCTCGTCCTCGTCGGGCCGGGCCTGGCTGGTGGCCACGATGCCCAGGCCGAGGTCCGCGGTCGGGGAGACGCGCAGCGGTCGGCCGTCGAGGTGGGCGCCCGCACCGGTCAGCGCGGTGTAGGTCTCGCCGGTCAACGGCAGGTGGACCGCGGTGAGCACCGGCCGGTTCTCACGTACGAGGGTGGCGGTCACCGCCCACTCCGGGAGGGCGTGCAGGTGGTTGACGTTGCCTTCGGCCGGGTCCACGACCCACCATTCGCCGGGCGGCAGCGCCCCGCCGTCGAGCTCGTCCTCCACCCACCCGGCGTCCGGACGCAGGCGCGTGAGGCGGGGGCGCAGGATGTCGAGGGCCGTGTCGTCGTTGACGGCGAGCGCGCGCATCAGCTCGTCGCGGCTCCGGTAGCGGACCACCTCGCCGAAGCGCTCGCGGAGCGCGGAGCCGGCCGTGCGCACGGCGATCGCGGTCCGGTCGAGCAGGTCGGCGTCGGTGGTGGCGGTGCGGGTGGTCCGAAGGGTTTCGGGCATGGTGAACTCCCTTGTGATCAGCAGGTGATGAGGCCGTCGGGCCGAACCGTGCGCTCTGTTCGGCGCTCCGGTTTCGAAGGTATCCAGCCCCTTGATTAACTTCAAATGCATGTCAAGCACGGCTAGCATTACTCACATGCAATTGGATCTGAATCTGCTGGCCGCGCTCGACGCCCTGCTGGAGGAGGGAAGTGTGGCCGGGGCCGCCGCACGCCTGCATGTCACCGCCCCCGCGATGAGTCGAAGCCTGGGCCGGATCCGGCGCACGACCGGGGATCAGATCCTGGTGCGCACCGGCCGCACGATGACCCCGACGCCGTACGCGATCGCCGTCCGGGCACAGGTGCACGAGCTGCTGCACCAGGTCCAGGGGGTGCTGGCACCGAGCCGTGAACTCGATCTGGCAACGCTGGAGCGCACCTTCACACTCCGCTGGCACGACTCCCTGGTCGCCCTGAGCGGCCCCGCCCTGCTCTCGGCCGCACGTGAACAAGCACCGGGCGTGCGATTGCGCTTCGTCGCGGAATCGAGCACCGACACCCCTGGGTTGCGGCGCGGCGAGGTGGACCTGGAGGCGAACGCCGACCGCCCGAACGCACCGGACATCCGTGCCGAGAAGGCGGGCGAGACCCGCCTGGTCATCGTCGTGAGGCAGGGGCACCCGCTCACCCGTGTCAGGTCCCTCACCGCACAGCGGTACGCCGCCGCCGAGCACGTCACCGTCTCGCGACGCGGCAACCTCGGCAACGCCCTCGACGACGCCCTCGCGCGGCTCGGCCTCACCCGCCGCGTGGTGGCGACCGCGCCCACCGAAGCGGCCGCGCTGGAGTTCGCGCGCGGCTCCGATCTCCTGGTCTGCGTCCCCGAAGCCACCACGCGCTCGGCGGTCGCCGACCTCGGCCTGGCCGTGCTCCCCCTCCCACTCGAAGTGCCCTCGGCACCGGTGTACCTGTCATGGCATCAGCGCTACGACACCGACCACGCCCACGCCTGGCTGCGCGGGCTGGCGCGAACCGCGCTGGCCACGGGCGGAACGTTGTCGTAGTCGGCGGCCGGGGCCGACTCCGGCCTCCTCCGGCGCCGCATCCTCCGGTCACACGACCGAGCGGCGGGCACCCCTCGATCAGCGACGGCGCCCGGAAGTCGAGCCGGACCCGCAACTCGTGATCAGAGCCGCCACCGAGCGGTGTCAGCGCGAAGTGGTCTCGCCGAGCCAGCCGAGGGCGGCCACCTGGATGCCGGCCTGGAAGCGGCTGCGGGCGTCCATCCGGACCATCAGGTCGGCCATCATGCGGCGGACGGTACGCAGCGAGACGCCGAGGCGCTGGCCGGCGCGTTCGTCGGTGAGGCCCTCGGCGAGCAGCCGCAGGAGTTCGCGTTCCTGGGCGGTGAGGCCGTGCGGGCCGCGCTGCGCGCTCTCGCCGAGCGGGCAGGCCTGTTCCCAGAGCTGGTCGAAGAGGGCGCGCAGCGCGGCGATCACCCCCGGGCTGTGCAGCAGCACGGCGCCCTTGCGGGCGTCCTCGGGGTCGATGGGGACGATCGCGGTCGCGTTGTCGACCAGGATCATGCGCAGCGGGAGGGTGGGCAGGGTGCGGACGTCGCCGCCGAGGCCGCGCAGCCAGCGGGCGTACTGGACGGTGGCGGGGTCGTTGCGGACGCTCTCCTGGTAGATGGTGCGCATCCGGACGCCGCGTTCCAGGGTCTCCTGGTCGAGGGCGCGGCTGGCCTCCATCACCTGCGGGGGCTGCGGGCCGCCGGGGGCGAAGGAGAGGACCTCCGCGGCGGCGTCCGAGGCGAGTTGGACGAGCCGGTCGCGGACCTCGGCGAGGTCGGCGATGAGCTCGATGCCGGGCTGGTTCGCGGGGGCGTGCATGCTGGCGTACTCGGCGATGAGGCCGGCCATCATGGTGCGGCTGCGCTCGATCTCCTGCTGGCGGCGGGCCGCCTCGGCCTCCTGGCGGGCGAGGAGGGCGGCGAGGCCGAGTTCGGGGTTGACGGCGCGCCAGCGGTCGGCGGCGCCGGTGGGTCTGGTGAGTGCGAGGTCGGCGAGGTGGTCGAGGGCTGCCCGCACGGCGCTCTCGTCCGCTTCCAGCCGTTCGGCGATGCCGTGCGTGTCCAGCTCGGGATGGAGCAGCATCGTCCGGTAGACGGCTTCGCCGAAGGGGTCGAGGCCGACCGGCCGGGATTCGCTCACCGGGCGGCCACCAGCAGTGCGGAACTCATCACACCCTCCCCGTGACGGCGCCTGGCCCTGACAGGCAGTCAGAGTACCGAAGGGTGATCGACCATAGAACACTTTTGCTGTCATTCGCGACGATCCGATGGATGATCTGTGAACGGGTCCGGGTGCGGCGCGGGCCCGGGGCGGACGGATCCGGCCGGTCGCGGTGGGAGCGGCATATTCCTGCCTGGCAATGATGTGACACCCCGTCGGATGCCTCGGACACCCGGTGTTGGCGCAGACTTGGACGTGTGTATGCGATTCGCGTCCACTTGGCCTCCCGGGGCGGGCCGCCGGCCGGCGGCCCGGTGGCGGCGGCGGTTCGGGACGGCCTGGAGCGCGGGCTCCGGGGGCCGGCCCGGGTGGGCCACGCCCGGATCCGGGTGACCGGCCGGTCGCTGGACGCCGTGGTCTTCGTGGTCGCCGGCTCGCTGCTGGAGGCGGAGCGCCTGCTGCGCGACGCCCTGGAGCGGCTGACCGCGCCGGGGGCCGAGCTCGGGGACTGGCGGCTGATGCACTGCGAGGCCGACACCGCGATCGCGCTGGGACTGCACCAGGCGACCAGCCGGCCCTGAGCGAGCGCCCTTGAGCCGCAGGCCCTGAACGGGCGGCGGCCGACCCGCGGCCCCGGACCGGGCGAGCCGGTGGCAGCAACGTGCCGGGTACCCGGCCGGCGGCCCGGCAGCAAAGTGCCGGGCCCGGCCGGAGTGCCGGCCCGCGTACGGCCGGGGAACGGCCGGCGTGCAGGTGGGAGGCCGGTGGAGCGCGGCCGGAGCGCCGGTCGAGCTGGCCTCAGGGTGTCACGGCACTCTGGTGCCAGGCCCGGCTACTGACACGGACCCCCGCCGCCCGCCACTCTCATGGTGTCGCCGAGAACGGCGGACCGGACACCGGGACAGCAGCCCCCGACGGGGGCCCGGGGACGGACCGCAGGCGACCGCCGCAGAGCAGTTCGCCCCGGAAGCAGCCCGGGGCCCAGCCGAACGCGAGAGGATCGGGCATCACCATGGCGCAGAAGGTCCGTTTCATCACGATTGTCGCCCTTGGTTTCAGCATCCTGACCGGCACCGCCGCCACCGCGGCCCTGTCCGTCGCCACCCCGGCCGCCACCGTGTCCACGGCCGACGGGACGGGCGCCGGCGGCTCCGCGGGCCCCGGCATACCGGTCGCGAACGCCACCGCCCCGACCCCGCTGCCGACGTCCACCCAGGAGACCTGGGGCTGGGGCTGAGACCACCGCCCGGCCGACCCCGACCGGGCCGGCTCCCGCCCAGCCGACTCCCGCCCCGCCCGTCGACGCCACCGAGGTAGCCGGATGACCATCCTCCTGGAGCAACCGCTCGACCAGCAGCTCGACCGACCCGCCCGCCACTCCCCCGGCAGCACGGCCGCACCCCGCACGACCGCGGCGACCGGCGCGGTGAGCGTCCTGCTCGCCGACGGCCACCAGCTGTTCCGCTCCGGGCTCGGTGCCCTGCTCGACCGGGAGGCCGACCTCGCGGTGGTGGCCGAGGTGCCCACCGCCGAGGAGGCAGCGGCCGAGGCGGCCCGCACGGGGCCGGCCGTCGCCGTCCTCGACCAGGACCTGCCGGGCCCGGGCGGGGCCGCCACCGCCGCGCTGGTCCGCGACCGGGCACCGCACACCGCCGTCCTGCTGCTCACCGCACAGCCCCGCACCGCCGACCTGCAGCGCGCGGTCGCCGACGGGGTCGCCGGGGTGCTGCTGAAGGACGTGCCGCCGGCCGCACTGATCGCCGCCGTCCGCGAACTCGCCCGCGGCGGGCGGGTGTACGACCCGCGGCTGGTGGTCGACGTGGTCCGGACGGGCGGCGGCGGGGGCGGGCTCACCCCGCGCGAGCTCACCGTCCTCGGCCACATCGCGGACGGCGCGACGATCAACGAGGTGGCGACGGCCCTGTCGCTCTCCCCCGGCACCGTCCGCAACTACGTCTCGTCGGCGATCGCCAAGACCCGGGGGCGCAACCGGTGCGACGCGATCCGGATCGCCCGCGAGCACGGCTGGCTCTGACGGAACGTCACATCCCCCCGACATGCCGGGGGGGGGCGCCCGCCCCCCCCACCCCGGTACGGACCGGCGCCAACCGGACGAAAAGCCTTGGACTTCTGCGGCGCCACCGCGGGAGACTGTGGCTCCCGTCCCCCCGGGTCGATCCACTGACAGATCGTCACATGTGTTCGACCAGAGGGCGGATGGTGGACTGCCGTACGACACGACGAGGTCGGGATGGGATCGTCCGAATCACTCCGGGGGGCGCCGGGCAGGCGCCCGGTACTCCTCGCACTCCGCTACTACGGACGGGAGCTGGCCCGGCGCCCGCACCTGACGGTGCCGGGCATACTGCTGCCGGCGCTGGGCAATATCGGCCTCAACTACATCGCGCCGCTGGCGGTGGCGAAGCTCGTCGGCCGGATCGCCGGCCACACCTCCGTCGGACTCGCCGCGATGCTGCCGTACGTCCTGGGCTTCGCCGGCGCCCTGCTCGCCGGGGAGGCGCTGTGGCGCGTCGGCCTGCACTACCTGAACCGGATCGACGCCCTCGGCATCGAGCACCTGTACGTGGTCGGCATGGACGAACTGCTCGCCAAGGACGCGGCGTTCTTCCACGACAACTTCGCCGGGTCGCTGACCAAGCGGGTGCTGAGCTTCGCCTCCCGCTTCGAGGAGGTCGTCGACACCCTGACGTTCTCGGTCGTGGGCAGCCTCGTGCCGCTGATCTTCGGCTCGGTGGTGCTGTGGCGCTACGAACCGCTCCTCGTCGTCGGGCTGCTGGCGATGATCGCGCTGACGGCCCTGTGCGCGGCACCGCTCATCCGCCGCCGCCAGGCGCTGGTCAACCGGCGCGAGGAGGCGATCGCCCGGGTGTCCGGCCATGTCGCCGACAGCCTGATGAACATGGACACCGTCCGGGCCTTCGCCGCCGAGCAGGGCGAGGCGGCCGAGCACCGATCGCGCGTAGCGGAATCGCGCCGGCTGACCCTGCGGTCGTGGGACTACGGCAACCTGCGCATCGACACCCTGGTCGCCCCGATGTCCGTGCTCACCAACGCGCTCGGCCTGCTGCTCGCCGTGACGCTCGGCGGGGGCGGGCACGGCGTGGAAGCGGTGGTGGTCGCCTTCACGTACTACAGCAACGCGACGCGGATCATGTTCGAGTTCAACCAGATCTACCGCCGGCTGGAGAGCTCGCTGACGGAGGCCGCACAGTTCACCGAGCTGCTGCTGACCCCGCCCACGGTGCTCGACCCCGCGTCACCGGAACCGCTGCTGCGCCGAGGCACGGACATCCGCTTCGAGCACGTGGAGTTCGCCCACACGGACGCGGATCCGATCTTCCGGGGCCTCGAACTGGCGGTGCCCGGCGGGGCGAAGTTCGGCCTGGTCGGCCGGTCCGGCGGCGGGAAGACCACCCTCACCCGGCTGCTGCTGCGGATGACGGACATCGACGCCGGCCGGATCCTGATCGGCGGCCAGGACATCAGCCGGCTGCGTCAGGCCGATCTCCGCAGCCTGATCGCCTACGTGCCCCAGGACCCGGCGATGTTCCACCGGACGCTGCGGGACAACATCGCGTTCGCCCGTCCGGACGCCACCGATGCGGAGATCCGCCGCGCGGCCGAGGCGGCGCACGTCACGGAGTTCACCGATTCGCTGCCGCTCGGCTTCGAGACCATGGTGGGCGAGCGGGGCGTCAAGCTCTCCGGCGGGCAGCGGCAGCGGGTGGCGCTCGCCCGGGCGATCCTGCGGGACTCGCCCATCCTGCTGCTCGACGAGGCGACCAGCGCCCTGGACTCGGAGAGCGAACTCCTCGTCCAGGAGGCCCTGTGGCGGCTCATGGAGGGACGGACGGCGCTCGTGGTGGCACACCGGCTGAGCACGGTCGCCAGGATGGACCGGCTCGTCGTCCTCGACCGCGGACGGATCATCGAGCAGGGCACGCACGAGGAACTGCTCGCCTCGGACGGCACCTACACCAAGCTCTGGCAGCACCAGTCGGGCGGGTTCCTGGACGGCACCGCCGCCCGGGCCGAGCTGCACTGACGCCGATCTCCCGTCGCCGGGCCGCACCGCAGGACGGCGACGAGCTCAGTGCGTCGGGCCCCGCCGCCGCGCCCGGGCCAGGCCGTGTCGTCGGCGGCCAGCCACGGCTCGTCCGCGGCGGCGTTCACCCGTCAGGTGCGGATTCCCGAGCAGATCGTCAGCGACATCCGGGGCATGACCTTCCGCAGCCTCAACGCGACCGACCGGGCGTCCTCCGCGTACGTGAAGGAGCGGCCCGTCCGCGACCGGCTCGCCGGTCTCGGCCTGCCGACCCTGGTGATCTTCGGCTCCCGGGACCGGCGCTGGCAGCCGTCCTCGGCCCAGGACCACCGCCGGGTGCCGCACGCCCGGACCGAGATCCTCGACGGCGTCGGCCACACACCCATGTACCCACACACCCATGTACCAGGACCCCGAGGCCACCGGAGCCCTCCTGCACGGCTTCGCCCTCGACACCGCACCGCACTGAGCAGCCCCGGCAGGCCGGCCGGCCGCGAGGGCGGCGCACCGCAGGACCGCTGCGGCGGCTACCGCCCCTGGCCGAGCCAGTGCTGGAGCTCCAGTGCGACGCCGACCTGCAGCCCGCGCCCCGGACGCGGTCGGGGCAGCAGCGCGTCGGCGCGGGCGATGCGGTTGAGGACCGTGTTCCGGTGGGTGTACAGCCGGCGCGCGGCGCGGCCGGCGTTGCAGTCCTCCTGCAAGTAGACGCGCAGTGTCCGGACGAGTTCGGGGGGCGCGCCGGCGAGTTCACCCAGCGTCGTGGCGACGAACTCGCGCGCCTGGTCCTCGTCGTGGGCGGCCAGGGCGACGACCTGCACGTCCTCGTAGGCGGTGAGGCGGGGCGGCCGGTGCATCCGGAACATCAGCCGTTGGGCGGTCAGCGCCTGCTGGTGGCTGAGCCGGAAGCCGGTGGGACCGCCGCCCGGCATCCCGGCGGCCGCATGGACGTTGGCGCCCGTGGCGGCGAGGGCCTCGGTGAGGACCTCGGCGTCCACGTGGCCGGGATCCGCGATCCAGGCCCACAGCACCGAGACTCCCGCGGCGACGGTGAGGGGCCGGCGCGCTCCCGCCGCCTCGGCCATCGCATCGGCCGCGGACTCCAGCTCGCCCTGCTCCGTCGCACCGGGCGCGTGCCACAGCACCAGGGCCAGGTGGCGCCGGCGCAGGTCGTAGCCGAGGCGGGCGCTCGCCCGCTCCTCGGCGATCGGCGCACCCTGGAGCAGGAGGTTGACGGTCTCCAGCCGCCGGGCGGACATGCCGCCGACGAGCTGGTCGCGTTCGTGCTCCACGTGCTTCTGGACGCCGGCCAGGGTGCGGTCGACGAACCGGGACATGGAGCGGGCGGCCAGGTCGAGGGAGGCGGCCAGCACCTCCGGCGCGCCCGGCTCGGCGAGCGCGGCGCGCATCCAGTACCGCCACAGCAGGTTGTGACCGCGCCAGTAGCCCTGGACCAGGTAGCGCTCGTCGACGCCGCGGCGGACCATGTCGCGGGCCACATCCAGGATCTGGGCCGTCAGGTCGGCGGGGACCGGGTCGCCGGGGCGGAGCCGGTTGGCGCGCACCCAGCGTCCGACGGTGTCCCGGTTGCTCGCGGCGATCTCCTGTGCCATGACCGGGTCGATCGGCGCCTCCGGCGTGTCGGGGGCCAGCTGCTGGCCGATCTCGGCGAGCAGCTCGTCCAGGGTGTCCTGCATGCGCTCCGCGGTCGCCCGGATGTGTGCCGCCACCTCGGGCGCGGGCGCCGCCCAACCGTGCTTCATGGCCCCAGGCTAGCCCCGCGGCGATGGGCAGAGTGCACACCCATGGCCCGCAATCTTGTGCAGATGCCCCTGTCCAAGCGCGGGCCCGCGCTCTAGGTTGAGGGCGTCGCAGAGCAAAACCGCAGCTCAGAGCAGCCGGCCGGCATCGCTCACGTCCCGCAGGACAGCTGCGAGGACCGCCGGCGCTCCGCGGCGCCACACCCGGACACAAGGAGAGACAGGTCGTGCAGCGCTCCGTCTACACCGAGGACCACGAGAACTTCCGGGAGATGATCCGGGACTTCATCTCGCGCGAGGTCGTGCCCCACTACGACGCCTGGGAGGCCGCCGGCCACGCGCCGCGCGAGTTCTACCACAAGCTCGGCGACCTGGGGGTCTTCGGCATCGAGGTCCCGGAGGAGTACGGCGGCTCGGGTGTCGGCGGCTTCAAGTACCAGGCCGTGGTCGTCGAGGAGCTGATGCGCGCCGGGGTGTCCTTCGGCGGCTCCGGCGTGCACACCGGTCTGGTGCTGCCGTACCTGCTCGCGTTCGCCGACGAGGAGCAGAAGAAGCGCTGGCTGCCCGACTTCGTCTCCGGGCGGATGATGACGGCAATCGCCATGACCGAGCCCGGCACCGGCTCCGACCTGGCCGGCATCCGCACCACCGCGACCCTGTCCGAGGACGGCACGCACTACGTCCTCAACGGCGCGAAGACCTTCATCACCGGCGGTGTCCTCGCCGACCTGATGCTGGTGGTCTGCCGCACCTCCCCCGCCCCGGCGGACAACCGCCGAGGCGGCCTGTCCATCCTGTGCGTGGACACCAAGAGCCCCGGATACGCGGTCGGCCGCAAGCTGGAGAAGATCGGCCTGCGCAGCTCCGACACCGCCGAGCTCTCCTTCACCGACGTCAAGGTGCCGGTGGAGAACCTGCTCGGCGAGGAGGGCGCCGCGTTCGGCTACCTCGCCCACAACCTGATCCCCGAGCGCCTCGGCATCGCCGTGTCCGCCGTGGCCGCCGCCGCTTCCGCGATCGACTTCGCGCTGGCCTACACCCGCGACCGCAAGGTCTTCGGGCAGCCGGTCTCGGAGTTCCAGAACACCAAGTTTGTCCTCGCCGAGTGCGCCGCCGAGGTCGCCGCCGCCCAGGCCCTCTCTGACCGGGCCCTGGACCTCATCGAGCAGGATGCGCTGACCTCCGCCGACGCCGCCGCCACCAAGCTCTTCTGCACCGAGACCGCGTCGCGGGTCATCGACAAGTGCCTGCAGCTGCACGGCGGTTACGGCTACATGCTCGAGTACCCGATCGCCCGCCTCTACACCGACAACCGGGTCTTCCGGATCTACGGCGGCACCAGCGAGGTCATGAAGACCGTCATCGCCAAGTCCATGGGCCTGTGACCGGACCGGGCCTTCTTTCCCCATCGAGCGAGGAGTCGAGTACCGCGTGAGGACCTTTGACACCCCTGCCGATCTGGCGGCCGCCGTCGGCACCGAGATCGGCCACAGCGACTGGCTCACCGTCGACCAGCAGCGCATCGACCTGTTCGCCGAGTCCACCGGCGACGACCAGTGGATCCACACCGACCCCGAGCGGGCAGCCGCCGGCCCGTTCGGGGCCACCATCGCCCACGGCTTCCTGACCCTGTCGCTGCTGCCGGTCCTCAGCGGACAGGTCTACCGCGTCGACGGCGTCCGGATGGCCGTCAACTACGGCCTGAACAAGGTCCGCTTCGTCAGCCCGGTGCGCGTCGGCTCCCGGGTGCGCGCCGGCGTGGCCCTCACGGCGGCCGAGGAGGTGGCCGGCGGCTGGCAGCTCACCTCCCGGGTCACCATCGAGATCGACGGCGCCGACCGGCCCGCCTGCGTCGCCGAGGCCGTCGCACGCCTCTACGTCTGACCTTCCACCACCGACCCCGGACGAGGAATCACCGTGAGCGAGAACCACCAGCGCGTCGCCGTCGTCACCGGCGCCGCCCGCGGCATCGGCGCCGCCACCGCCCTGCGCCTGGCCCGGGGGGCGGGGGGGCGGGCCGGCGCGGGCGCGCGCGGGGGCGGGAAGTAACGGGACAGTGAGGGGGGGGGGGCTGTTGCGGCGGCCGGAGAGGAGCATGGGGGTGCGGTGC
>NZ_JBHWBW010000081.1:0-709 GCF_042735675.1 Kitasatospora sp. NPDC059571 | reverse complement strand
CGGCGTCCCCCTTTTGCGACGTGGGGGAGAGGGACGGCCCCCACACCGTCGCCGCCATCGAGAAGAACGGCGGCCGGGCGCTCGCCGTCGGCGTGGACGTCGCCGTCGCGGAGCAGGTCGAATCCGCGGTCGCCCGGATCGCCGAGGACCTGGGCGCGCCGGCCGTCCTGGTCAACAACGCCGGGATCACCCGCGACAACCTGCTGTTCAAGCTGACCGAGGCCGACTGGGACTCGGTCATCGGGGTCCATCTGCGCGGCGCCTTCCTGATGAGCCGCGAGGTGCAGAAGCACATGGCCGCGGCGGGCTGGGGCCGGATCGTCAACCTGTCCTCCACCTCCGCACTGGGCAACCGCGGCCAGGCGAACTACTCCGCCGCCAAGGCCGGCGTCCAGGGCTTCACCAAGACCCTGGCCATCGAGCTCGGCAAGTTCGGCATCACCGTCAACGCGGTCGCGCCGGGCTTCATCGCCACCGACATGACCGCCGCCACCGCCGCGCGGATCGGCATGCCCTTCGAGGACTTCCAGAAGTTCGCCGCCGAGCAGATCCCGGTGCGTCGTGTCGGCCGCCCCGAGGACGTCGCCGGCACCGTGTCCTTCCTGGCGGGAGAGGATGCCGGATTCGTCTCCGGGCAGGTCATCTACGTCGCCGGCGGCCCCCAGGGCTGAACCCCGAGCGCCAACGGCCGATGCCCCCTCCCCCGGGA
>NZ_JBHWBW010000080.1:10454-22817 GCF_042735675.1 Kitasatospora sp. NPDC059571 | reverse complement strand
GCTCCCCCCCCCACCCCCTCCCCCCCCCCACCCCCCGCCCCTCCGGGGCGGGGGGCGGGGGCCCCCCCCCCCCCCCCCCCCCGGCTCCGGCAGGGCACCCGCGAGGCCGAGAACGATGACGACCGACGGCCGAGGGCCTCGTCCCCGTGTACGCGCCCCTACCGATTGCTGCGGAACCAGGTGGTCCCGACCGACGGAATCAGCCCGCGCAGTCCCGCCCGCACCCGAGCGGCCTTGACCGCCCGGGCGGAGCCCCCTTCGACGGCGGGCGGCGGAGCGTGCCGGGAGCCGACGGCATGGTGGTGGGCGCGTACGGACATCGAGTCGACCGAGGCGTACCAGCCGATCTTGCTGGCCGCGTCCGCCTCGGCCTGGACACGCTGGAGGAGCATCGCTGCCCACGGAGCCTCCCTCACGGTCCGGACCGTCGACGTCTGCCCGCTGTTCTGCGCAGCGGGCCAACTCGACCTCGGCCGGGAGGCCTCCACCAGGCTCGCCGACCTCTCGGTGGGCCGGCTCCCGATCGCCTGGACGCTGCTGAGCCCGGACGGGACGGGCGCCGTCTCTCTCCGTTACAGGACCGGATCCGGCAAGTGGTGGTGCGGAATCCGGGTGATCGGCCACCGGAACCCGCTCGCGACGCTCGAGGTCCGGGCCGGAAACGGCTGGCGGAGGCTGCCGCGCTCCGACGACAACTACTTCCTCTCCGCCGACGGCACAGGCTGCGGCGGCCCGATCCGGATCGCCGACGTCTACGGGGAACGGCTGACCGTCGACCGCATCGCTGTGCAACCCGACGTCGCCAAGCCCACCGGTGTCCCGTTCGTCCGGCATCGATCGTGAACCGACCGGCCCTGACGGAGCGTTGATTCTCAACGGGTGGTGAGCGTGCTACGTCCGTCCCCTTGCCCCGCTGGACTGCGGGGCGTTGCCCGTGCTCCCGGGAGGGCGGCCGTCGCATGCGCGGCGAGCATCTCCTCCAGGGCCAGCAGGGCGCGCGGGGCGTGCCGGGTGTCGAGGCGGACGGTGTAGATGAAGCGCGTCAGCTCCGGGCCGGCGAGGGGGCGCGCCACGATCCGGGTGTTGCCCGGTGGGAGGGCCAGCTGCGGCATGACGGCCACGCACAGACCGGCGGCGACGAAGCCGAGTACCGTGTTGAAGTCGTCGCCGTCGTAGGCAAGGCGGGCCTGGAAGCCCGGTGTCTTCGCCATCTGGGCGAGCAGTTCCAGGCGCAGCGCGGCCTCCGGGGCGGCGATCCACGTCTCGGACGCGAGGTCGGCCAGGTCGATGACGTCCCGGTCGGCGAGGGGGTGGTCGGCCGGGACCACCGCCACGACCGGGTCCCGTGCGACCGGCGTCCGGCGCAGTGCCCGGGGCGGTGGCAGGGGGATGAAGTCGTAGTCGTAGGCGAGGGCCAGGTCCATGTCTCCTCGCTTGAGCCGTTTGTAGCCGGCTTCGGGCTCCACCTGGGAGAGGCTGACCTGCACGTCGGGGTGGGTCGCCTGAAGTCGGGCCAGCGCCTGCGGGACGATGCGGGCGGCGGCGGAGGCGAAGGCGCCGAGCCGGATCCGTCCGGCGGTACCCGCGCGCATGGCGTCGAGTTCCAGGGAGGCCGCCGCCAATGCGCTCCGGACGCGCTGTTCGGCGTCGAGGAGGACCACGCCGGCCGGGGTCGCGCGCACGGGGCGGCGCTCGATCACTCGGAGGCCGGCGCGGCGTTCGAGTTCGGCGATCTGTTGCGAGACCGCGGGTGCGCTGTAGCCGAGCTCGCGTGCGGCGGCGTTGAAGGAGCCGTGCCGGACCACGGCTTCAAGGGTGGCGAGCAAACGGGGATCGAGTCTCTGCACGGAGTTAAGGCTCACTTATCTGTAGCGAAGACGTCTTTTCTTGTGCTTATGCATGGACGGCAGCAGGATTCTTGCTCGCGGCCGGATGCGCAAGCCTCCGCTCCCGGGTCCGCAGCCGTTCCTCACCGTCGTCGGGCGCGTCCGTCGCCCCCGGTGCCGTGCGCCCCTTCCGCCGTGACCCGCCCGTGCGCGCGGCCGTCGGGCGGACGCGCAGGGGACTGCCGTCGACGATCGACTTCCAGGCCTGAAAGGACGTGGCATGCCCAAGCCGCTCATCGGACTCACCACCTACCTCGCCGATGCCCGGTGGGGGGAGTGGGAGCTGCCCGCCGCGCTGCTCCCCGCGGCGTACGTCAGCTGCCTCCAGGCGGCGGGCGGCCGCGTTGTCCTGCTGCCGCCGGATGCGCCGGAGGCCGCGGTCGACGTCGTCGCGCGTCTTGACGCGATCGTCCTGACCGGCGGCGAGGACGTGGATCCCCAGTTGTACGGGGCGCAGCCGCACCCGTGCACGGGACCGCCGGTCCGCGAACGCGACCGATGGGAACGCGCCGTACTGGCCGCCGGCCTCGCACATGACCTACCCGTGCTCGGGGTGTGCCGGGGAATGCAGTTGATGAACGTGCACGCAGGCGGCACCCTCATCCAGCACCTTCCCGACGAGGTGGGGCACCACGGGCACAACCCGCACGGGGGCCACTTCGCCCCCCACGCCGTCACCACGGTGCCGGGGACGCGGATCGGCGCGCTCCTGCCGGGGACCGGCCAGGTCGCCACGCACCACCATCAGGCGGTGGAGTCCCTCGGGGCGGGTCTGGTCGTGGGCGCCCGTGCGGCGGACGGCACCATCGAGGCGATCGAGAGCAACCGGCACCGTTTCGTCGTCGGGGTGCAGTGGCACCCCGAGATGGCTTTCGATTCGGCCGTGGTGCACGCGCTGGTGGCCGCCGCCGGGACCACGGCGAACGCCGCTCCGGATCGCACCGCGGAGCGGAGGGCCCGTGCGCGGAGCGGTTCGCGGGACGTCGTGGTGTCGACGCCGGCCCCTTGACACCGGTGGGCTCCACCCTCCAAGATCAGCCCGTGAACCTGTCAGACAGCCAGACAGGTGGAGGGGTCCCGCGGCGCGTCAGCGCCATGGAAGCGGTCTTCGGCCACCTGCGCAGCGCCATCGAGCGCGGTGAGTACGCCGTGGGGGACAAGCTCCCCTCGGAAGCAGAGCTGTGCCGCACCCTGGAGATCAGCCGGCCCGTGCTGCGGGAGGCGCTCCGGGCCCTGCAGACGATGGGCCTGACGGTTTCGAAGACCGGCAAGGGCACCTTCGTCGTGGCGAACACGGTCGAGGACCCCACCTTCGGCGACTACGCGGCCAGCGACCTCCTGGAGGTGCGCCGGCACGTCGAGATCCCCGTCGCCGGCTACGCGGCGCTGCGCCGCACTCCGGAGGACCTGGACCAGCTGGCCCACCTGCTCGACCGGATGGAGCGGGAGACCGACACCACCGCGTGGGTGGCGCTGGACACCGTCTTCCACCTGGCGGTGGCCGAGGCCTCGGGCAATCCGGTCTTCCGTCGGGTGATCGAGGAGATCCGTGACGCACTGGCGCGTCAGTCGACCTTCCTCAACGAACTCGGCGGCCGGCGCGAGCAGTCCAACTGCGAGCACCGGGCGATCGTCGAGGCCCTGATCGACGGTTCCGAACACGACGCGGTGGAGGCCATGTCCCACCACCTCCGCCAGGTCGAGACGACCCTCACCGACATCGTGCGCCCCAAGCACACGGAGTCCCCCACGGAAGGTATACCCGAGGCGTGAGCGAGCAGTTCCTCAAGGACGAGAAGCGCCCCACGACCCGTCACGTCGACGCCGGGGACACCGGCTACAGCAAGTCCCTGAAACCCCGGCACGTCAACATGATCGCCATCGGCGGAGCGATCGGCACCGGCCTCTTCCTCGGTGCGGGCGGACGCCTCGCCGAGGCGGGGCCCTCCCTGTTCGTCGCGTACGCCGTCTGCGGCGTCTTCGCGTTCCTCGTCGTGCGCGCGCTCGGCGAACTCGTCCTGTACCGGCCGTCCTCCGGCGCCTTCGTTTCGTACGCCCGGGAGTTCCTGGGGGAGAGGGGCGCATACACCGCGGGGTGGATGTACTTCCTCAACTGGGCGACCACCGGCATCGCCGACATCACGGCGGTGGCCACGTACGCCCACTACTGGCACCTGTTCTCCGCCGTCCCGCAGTGGGTGATCGCGCTCGTCGCCCTGGCCGTGGTGCTCACCGTGAACCTCATCTCGGTGAGGATCTTCGGTGAAATGGAGTTCTGGTTCGCCGTCGTCAAGGTGGGTGCGCTGCTGGTCTTCATGGGCATTGCGATCTTCCTGCTGGTGACCCGGCACCCGGTCGACGGTGCCGTACCCGGCCCGTCCCTGATCATGGACAACGGCGGCGTCTTCCCCAACGGCCTGCTGCCGATGCTGCTGATCATCCAGGGTGTCGTCTTCGCCTACGCCTCGGTGGAACTCGTCGGCGTCACGGCAGGGGAGACCGAGGACCCCGAGAAGATCATGCCGAAGGCGATCAACTCGATCATGTGGCGTGTGGGCCTCTTCTACGTCGGTTCGGTCGTCCTGCTGTCGATGCTGATGCCGTGGAACGCCTACACCCCCGGCCAGAGCCCCTTCGTGACCGTGCTCTCCCACATAGGGGTCCCGGCGGCCGGCGGCGTGATGAACCTGGTCGTCCTCACCGCGGCGATGTCCTCGCTCAACTCCGGCCTCTACTCCACCGGCCGCATCCTGCGCTCCATGGCCGTCAACGGGTCGGCCCCGCGCTTCACCGCCCGGATGAGCCGCAGTCAGGTTCCCTACGGCGGCATCCTGCTCACCGGCGGCATGTGCGTCCTCGGGGTGGGCCTCAACTTCGTGGTCCCCGCCGACGCGTTCGAGATCGTGCTCAACCTCGCGGCGATCGGCATCCTCGCCACCTGGGGCATGATCATGGTCTGCCACCTGCTGTTCTGGCGCAAGACCCGCGACGGAGAACTGACCCGCCCCGGCTACCGCCTGCCCGGCTCGCCCTGGACCGAACTCGTGACCCTGGCCTTCCTCGCCTCCGTCCTGGTCCTCATGTACGCCGACGGCGGCGCCGGACGCACCACCGTCCTGTGCGTACCAGTGATCGCCGCGGCGCTGGCCGCCGGCTGGTACGCGATCCGCGGGCGCATCGCGCGCGCCGCCGCCGGGTCCGACGGCTGAGCCCGGGGCGGCCCCGGGAACCCCGTGACCCGCCACCCGTCCTCTCGGGCCCGCCGCCCGCAGGCACACGGGTCAGCAGTCCCCATCCACCACCGATCGAGGCAGCCATGCTCAGCAGTCCCCTCGCGGTCGCGCCCGCGATCCGCGAGCCCCACCACGCGCCAGTCGCCCACGTCACCCGCGGCGGCGTGGTCGAGGGCACCCACTACGGCTCCGTCGTCGTCCTCGGCGGCGACGGCGAGGTCCGGTTCCGCATCGGCGACACCGAGGCGGCCTGCTACCCGCGGTCGGCCCTCAAGCCGCTGCAGGCCGTCGCCATGGTGCGGGCCGGGCTACCGCTCGACAGCGACCTGCTCTCCCTCGCGATGGGCAGTCACTCCGGAGAGGAACGCCACCTCGCCGGCACCCGGCGGATCCTGGCGCTGGCCCACCTCACCGAGGACGACCTGCGCAACGTGCCGGGCCTGCCGTACGACCCGGCCGTTCGCGACACCTGGGTCCGCGAGGGCCGTCCGCCCTCGCGGCTCGCCCAGAACTGCTCCGGCAAGCACGCCGCGATGCTGTACCTCTGCGCGCTCAACGGCTGGCCCCCGCAGACCTACCTCGACCCGGCCCACCCGCTCCAGAGGGCGATCGCCGAGGTCGTCGAGGAACTCACCGGCCAGCGCATCGCGCACGTCACCGTCGACGGCTGCGGCACCCCGCTGTTCGCCGTCTCCCTGCACGGCCTCGCCCGCGCCGCCGCCCGGATCGCCTCGGCGTCGCCGGGCACGCCCGAGTTCCGGGTGGCGGACGCACTGCGCGGGCACCCGGAGATGGCCTCCGGTTCGGGACGGGACGTGGCCGCGCTGATGCGCGCGGTGCCGGGACTGCTGGCCAAGGACGGCTTCGAGGGCGTCCAGGTCGCCGCACTGCCGGACGGCCGCGCCGTCGCCGTGAAGATCGCCGACGGCGCGGACCGGGCGCGCGTTCCGGTGACGGCGGCCGCGCTGGCCCTCGCGGGAGTCGACCCCCGGCTGCTCCCCGGGTTCGCGGGGGAGCCGGCGACCGGCGGCGGCCGGCCCGTCGGCGGCGTCCGGCCGGTAGCGGCGCTGGACCCGTCGGCCCTGCTCGCCCCCGCGTGACCCGACCCGCCCCTCCAGGAAGAAGAGGACCGGCACACCCATGACCGCCGCCACCCGCAGCGAACACGACCTGCTCGGGGACCGAGACGTCCCCGCCGACGCCTACTGGGGCGTCCACACCCTGCGCGCCACCGAGAACTTCCCCATCACCGGCACGCCCATCTCCGCCTACCCGCACCTGATCGACGCCCTGGCCGCCGTCAAGGAGGCCGCCGCCCTCGCCAACGAGGAGCTCGGACTGCTGGAACCCGCGAAGGCCGGGGCGATCGTCGCAGCCTGCCGTGAGATCCGCGGCGGCAGGCTCCACGACCAGTTCGTCGTCGACGTCATCCAGGGCGGTGCCGGCACCTCGACCAACATGAACGCCAACGAGGTCGTCGCCAATCGGGCGCTGGAGCTGCTGGGCCGCGCCAAGGGCGAGTACCGGCACCTGCACCCCAACGAGGACGTCAACCTCGGCCAGTCCACCAACGACGTCTACCCGACCGCCGTCCGGATCGCGACGGTGTTCGCCGTGCGCGGGCTGCTCGACGCGATGGCCGTCCTCCAGGACGCCTTCGCCCGCAAGGCCGTTGAGTTCCGCGACGTGCTGAAGATGGGCCGCACCCAACTGCAGGACGCCGTGCCGATGACGCTCGGCCAGGAGTTCTCGGCGTTCGCGGTCATGCTCGACGAGGACCGCAGTCGGCTCGCCGAGGCCGTCGAGCTGATCCACGAGATCAACCTCGGTGCCACGGCGATCGGCACCGGCCTCAACGCCCCCGCCGGGTACGCCGAGTCGGCCCGCCGCCACCTCGCCGCCATCACCGGGCTGCCGCTGGTCACGGCGGCCAACCTGGTCGAAGCCACTCAGGACTGCGGTGCGTTCGTCCAGATGTCCGGGGTGCTCAAGCGGATCGCCGTCAAGCTCTCCAAGACCTGCAACGACCTGCGTCTGCTGTCCTCCGGCCCGCGGGCGGGCTTCGGCGAGATCAATCTGCCGCCGGTGCAGGCGGGTTCGAGCATCATGCCGGGCAAGGTCAATCCGGTGATCCCGGAGGTCGTCAACCAGGTCGCCTTCGAGGTGATCGGCAACGACATCACCGTCACGATGGCCGCCGAGGCCGGGCAGCTCCAGCTCAACGCCTTCGAGCCGATCATCCTGCACTCCCTGTCGGAGTCCGTCACCCACCTGAGTGCGGCCTGCCGCATCCTCGCCGAGCGCTGCGTGGTGGGCATCACCGCCAACACGGAGATGCTGCGCGCGACCGTCGAGAATTCCATCGGCCTGGTGACCGCCCTCAACCCGCACATCGGGTACACGGCCGCCACCGACATCGCCAGGGAGGCTCTCGCCAGCGGCCGGGGCGTGGCCGAGCTCGTCCTGGAGAAGGGCCTGCTCCCGGCCGGGACGCTCGCCGCCCTGCTGCGGCCCGAGGTGATCGCGGGAACCGGCACGGCCCTGGTCTGACCCCGGGCCGCGGTGGCGGAAGCCGTGGGCGGGTGCGGTCGTGCAGCGCCCGGCGCCCCTGTCGTGGGGTCGGGGCCGGGTGGCCGTCGCGGCGTCGGGGTGCAGGGGGATGATCTGGTCGAGGCCGACGACGTGGAGGACGCGCAGCGTGTTGTCGGGGACGGCGGCGAGTGCGATGTCGGCCCGTGGAGCGTGGGTGCGGGCGGCGGCCGGGGCGGTGATGCCGGCGGAGTCGCAGAACTCCATGCCGGCCAGGTCCGCCGCGAGCCGTCGGCCGGGCCTGAGGACGAGCGTGCCGAGCAGTGCCCGCAGGTCGGGTGCGGTGGCGTGGTCGAGTCCGCCGGCGATCTCCAGGACGGGGCCGGTGACACCGGTTCGGGTCGTTCCGGTTGCGTGCGACCCCCGCGGCATGCCGTCACTCCAACGACGACGGCAGGTTTTGTCATCGGATGGATGACGTGCTAGAACAGTGTCAGGTGAAGCGCACTGGCGCCCTGTGATCCCACGTGGAGGTGTTCCGCGATGCTGTTGCGCACCGACCCGTTCCGCGAACCGGACCGCCTGACCCAGCAGTTCCTCGCAACGAACGGGACGTGGTCCCGTCCCACGCCGATGCCGATGGACGCCTGCCGGGCCGGCGACGAGTACGTGATCTGCTTCGACCTGCCCGGGGTGGACCCGGAGGCGATCGACATCGACGTCGAACGGAACATGCTGACCGTCAAGGCCGAACGCCGCCCCCGCCACGAGGGCGAGGGCGTGAAGTGGGAGCTGTCCGAGCGCCCGCTCGGCGTCTTCTCCCGCCAGGTCATGCTCTCCGACACGCTCGACCCCGAGGGCATCACCGCCGACTACGACGCCGGCGTGCTCACCCTGCGCATCCCGGTCGCGGAGAGGGCCAAGCCCCGCAAGGTCGCGATCGGCCACAGCGGCACCCGCAAGCAGATCCGGGCCTGACCCGGCCCCGAGGCCTTCCCGCGCCGCCCCCGAGTGCCCTCAGCGGACGGCGCGGGACACCCCCGCCCCTTCGTCCGGCCCCTCGCGTCACGCACGGACCGGCCGGACACCGGGCGGCCCGTGCCGGAGCGGCGCCGGGCTGCGTTCCCGGTGCGGGGCGGTGGCGGGAACGGCCCTGCCACCGCCCCGCCCTGCCATGTCGTCCCCCGACCGGAAGGGAGCCCCCCATGTCCTCCCGGTACGGTCCGCACACCGGTGTGACCCCACCACTGCCGCGGATCACCACCACGACGGGATGCCCACCGTCCACGACGGCGTCCTCGCCGCCCCGGCCGACGTCGGCCCGCGCACCGGATGAGCGACGACCGATGGACGGGTCCCACCGGTACGCCGTCACCCTGCCTGGGCCGCCCGGTGGGCACCGGCCTCCCGAGGTCGTCGTCGTCCGCCCCACCGGCGAACTCACCGCCACGGGGGTGCCTGTGTATGCGGACGACGCGGGGGCCTTCCGGGTGGCGATCGAAGGGGAGGCGGCGAGGCCGCTCACCGTGTCACCGCGATCCGGCCGCCACACCTGCCTCCACGCCGTGCCGCTGCCCTGAGCGGGTGTCCCCGGCCCGCGTCCTGTGCACTCCTCCTTCCTCCGCGGCGTGCCGCCGACTGGACTTCCCGCCCGACGAGGACGGCTCCCTGCACCGGGGCGTCGACGTCGCGTGCCGGGTTCGCACCGCCCGGGGCCCGGTCGGTCGGCGTTCGAGGCGTCGAGATGGAGGGTGGCGCCGGCCGTGGCCCAGGGGCCGGGGAGGCGGAAGAACAGCCGGCTCCGGGAGGCGTTGACCGCGAGGTTCGCCCCGAGGCCCGCGGTGAGCCGCCGGCGCCGGGTGGCGTGGCTGCGGGCGAGAGCGCGTCCGCCTGCCGCCTGCCG
This sequence comes from Kitasatospora sp. NPDC059571, assembly GCF_042735675.1. NCBI lineage: Bacteria > Bacillati > Actinomycetota > Actinomycetes > Kitasatosporales > Streptomycetaceae > Kitasatospora > Kitasatospora sp. NPDC059571. The sequence goes on along the minus strand of NZ_JBHWBW010000080.1, from coordinate 13,266 downwards.
GCCCCGGCGGCCGCAGGACCGTGCGTCGGCGGCCGTGCTGGAGGGTTGGAATCGCCCGCCCGGGCAAGCCGTATGTCCGAGGGCCGTCGAGGCGGTCCGTCCTTCCCGGCGGGTCGGACGGGGTTGGAGGTGCCGGCAGTGGCGGGTGTGAAGAAGGATCTCGTGTCACTCGCGGAGGTCGTCGAGTCGGTGGTGCCGGTCGCCGCCGAGGACGCCGTACGGGCGCGTGCGGTGGTGGAGCGGCATGCCCGTGACCGCGGTGACCTCCGGCTGCTCCTGCAGATGCTGGGCTTGGAGACCGGGGCGCTCGACGGCCCCGCCGCCCGCTGAGGACCGGAGCCCGCCTGCCGTGTTGGCGGGGAGACGGGCACGGCAGGCCCCTTCGGCGGGCACCGTGCGTTCACACCGTGGCGCCCGGTGTGACCGGCGTCTCGTGCGTGCAGGGCGTGGACCGTCCCCTCGGGACACGCCAGGACCGCCGCGGCCTCCTGCACCGCGCCGCTGCCGGCCCTCACCCCCGTCGTGCCGGGAGCCCCCCGGGCCGCCGCCCGGGTCCTGGCGGTGGTGTCGGTCGTCGGCGTGGGCCTGACCCGCGCGGCCCTCGGCGTGCACTGGGTGAGCGACGTGCTGGGCGGCTGGCTGCTCGGCCTCGCCGTCGTGGCGGCTACGGTGTGGGCGTTCGACGGCCGGCGGCGCGAGGGCGGACGCGGCACGCCGCCCCTCGCCGAGGGTCTGGAACCGGAACTCGGACCCGGCGGACCGCCCCGCCCGGAGGGCGCCGGACCCTGAGACCCCGTCCGCGGCCGGTCCGCACCCACAGCCCGGAGACCGCGCGGGGAACCCCGCACCGGTTGTGACGGCGGAGATCCGGGCACCTGGTCCTGGACGCACGGCGACGACCGGAAGGAGCGGAACGGTGGACCCGCAGAAGCCCGGACTCGGCGCGCTCGGCCGGGCGCGCGGAGTACCGGTCGCCGGACGGCGTGCTGGCCGCGGTGCTGTGGCTGTCCGATCTCGTGCTGCTCACCGGTGCCCGGTTCGGTGCCGAACCCGCCAGGGGCGGAGGGCGGCTCCGGCGGGGAACGGCGCCCGGGCCGGCTACCGGCCGCCGGACCGTTCGCGGGGGATCCTCTCCCCGGCCTCCACCGCGACCGGCAGCCGGTTCTCGGACGGCGGCAGCGGACAGGTGGCCAGGTCGGTGTACGCGCACGGCAGGTTGGTGGCCCGGTTGAAGTCGACGACCACCCGGCCCCGGTCGTCGGGCGCCGCGACGGACAACGCGCGGTTGGCCGGGTAGGTGGTCACGCCCGACGTGGCGTCGGTGAACAGGACCTGGAGGCTGCCGGGCCGGCTGCCGTTGAACGCGGTCAGCCGGTACGAGCGGCCGTCCGCCAGCTCGAACTCGATCTGCCCCGGGGCGTCGTAGACGTGCTGCAGCCCCTCGACCACCGCGCCGACGGTCACCGCGCGCGGTGCGTCGAAGGGGAGGTAGCGCCCAGTCACGGACCAGCGCGGGTCCGGCGTGTAGGCCGGGGTGTGCGTGTAGTTCAGGCGGAGCCCGTTGTCGGGGTGGCGCGGGCGCAGGATGTGGTGCCCGCCGCGCCTGGCGATCTCGATCACGGCGTCACCCGATCGGGCGAACAGGCTCACCCGTTCCGGGATCGTCCCGAAGTGGTGGTGCCCCTGCAACGCGGCGCCGTCGAGGACGAGTTCCTCGCCGTCGTCCAGCCGGACGCCGACGCCCTCCTCGGTGACGGACCACGCGCCGGGTGCGTCGGGGAAGCGCGTGGGTTCGTCGTCCAGCCAGTACAGGCCGGTGACGGCGAGGAATCCGTGGGGATCGGCCAGGGCCCGCTCGTGCGCGGCGTGCCACTCCTCCCACTGTCGGACGAAGTCCTCGTGGTCGTCGTTCCCGGTCGTCATGTCCGCTCCTGCGTGTGGTGGACGGGGGATCCGGTGGAACCGACCGGCCCGGCGGACCGGCGGCGTCCCGTGGTGGGTGTTGAGTCCGTGGGAACCCAGCGGCACCGTGTCATCGCCGCCCCCACTCCTCGGCCAGCAATGCGTGGGACCGCAGCCGGTCCGCGTGCCGGTGGGTGATCGTGGTGATGATCAGTTCGTCCGCGCCGGTGGCGTCGCGCAGCGTCTCCAGCCGGTCGGCGACCTGCCGGGGCGAGCCGACGAACTGGGTCTCGGTGCGGTCGGCGACCAGCGCCCGGTCCGCCGCGGTCCACCGGTGCGCACGGGCCTCCTCCGGGGTCGGGAACGGGATGGCGCCGTCGCCGCTGCGGATGCTGCGCACCCACGACCCGTACCCGGCGGCCAGCTCCCGGGCGGTCGCCTCGTCATCGGCCACCACGACGTCGGCGGAGACGCTCACGTGGGGGCGGTCCAGGACGGCCGAGGGCCGGAACGCGGCGCGGTAGGCGTCCACCGCCTCCAGCACGGTCGCCGGACTGACGTGGTAGTTCGCGGCGAAGCGCAGCCCGTGCGCACCGGCGACCTCGGCGCTGATCCCGGCGCTGCTGCCGAGGATCCACACCTGGAGGTCGGCGCCCTCACCGGGCACGACGTGCGCCTCGACGCCGTCCGCGGTGATGTAGGTGCCGTCGAGCAGGGCGAGGACGTCGGCGATCTGTTCGTCGTAGGGCTGGGACTCGGCGCCGGGCAACTGGAGCAGCTTCCGGTGCAGGGCGAAGCGCGGGTGGCGCAGCAGGTGCTCGTAGGAGAACGGAGCGGGGATCCGCAGGCCGTTCGGGCCGCGACCGGCGGTGACGGGCGCCGCGCCGGCCGGCGCGGGCCGGCGGACGCC
>NZ_JBHWBW010000080.1:0-10444 GCF_042735675.1 Kitasatospora sp. NPDC059571 | reverse complement strand
GCCCCCGCCGGGCGGGGGCGGGGGGCCGCGGGGGGCCGCGGACCGGCCGCCGGAGCGGCCCAGGCCCAGGTCGAACCGGCCGGGGTGCAGCGCGTCGAGCAGGCCGAACTCCTCGACGGTGGCGAGCGCGGTGCGGTGGCCGAGCTGGACGGCTCCGGCCCCGAGCCGGATGGTCGAGGTCGCGCCGGCGGTGAGGGCCAGGACGACGGCGGGGGAGGTGCCCGCGACACCGGGGTTGAGGTGGTGCTCGGCGAACCAGTAGCGCGCGTAGCCGAGTTCCTCGGCGTGCCGGGCCAGGTCGATGCTGTTGCGCAGGGCCTGGGCGGCATCGGAGCCGGAGGAGATCGGAACGAGGTCGAGGACGGTGAGCGGGGTGTCGGCCATGGGGGAGGTCCTTCGTCAGTGCGCTGCGGACGCGGCCGGGACGGGCGCCTCGGCCGCGGGGGAGGCCGGCGCCACCGGTGCCCAGGGCCACGGCGGATCGGGGATCTCCCGGCGCAGGGTCGGGGCGATGTCGGACTGGAACAGTTCCAGGCCGTCCCGGTGCTGCGCGTCGGTCAGGCCGGAGGCGTCGGCGTGCAGGTGCAGCACGGTGTGGCCGAGCTGCTCGTGGTAGCGGTGCACCTTCTCGATCACCTGCTGCGGGCTGCCGATCAGGGCGGAGCTGCGCTCGGCGAAGTCCTCCAGGGTGGCGAAGACCGGTTCGAGGCCGAGCCGCTTCTGGAGGGCCAGGCGGCCTTCGAAGACCGGCCGGTACTCCGCGAGCGCCTGCTGTGAGGTGCGCGCCGCGTGGAACCCGGCGGTGCCCGCGCCGACCGTGGCCAGGGCCGGGTCGTGGCCGTGGTGCCGCCACCGTTCGCGGTAGTACCGGACGAGTTCGGCGTAGGGCTCGACCGGGTTGGTGACGTTGGCGGAGAAGAGCGGGTCGCCGTAGCGGGCCGCGAGGTCGACCGACTCACGGCTCGTCGCGCTGCCGTGCCAGACCCGGACCGGGTGCTGGAACGGCCGGGGCCAGACCTCCGCGTCCTTCAGCTCGGGGCGGAAGCGCGACCGGTGGGTCACCCTGTCCTGCCGCCAGATGCGGCGGAACAGCTCGTACGACTCGGCGTTGCGGTCCCACTGGTCCTCGGGGGTGACGTGGAACAGGTCGCGCTGGGCGGCACCGTTGCCCTTGCCGATGATCAGCTCCAGGCGGCCGCGGGAGAGGTGGTCGAGCGTCGCGTAGTCCTCGTAGGCGCGCACCGGATCGAGCAGGCTCAGCGTGGTCACCGCCGTGAACAGCCGGATGCGCCCGGTCAGGGCGGCGATGTGGCCGAGCACCACCGGCGGCGAGGAGGAGATGAACGGCCGCTCGTGGCGCTCGCCCACGCCGAAGCCGTCGAAGCCCAGCTCCTCGGCGAGCAGCGCGCTGTCGACCACTTCCGCGAACCGTTCCTGGGTCGACTTCCGTACCCCGGTCACCGGGTCCGGGGCGTGCGCGATCAGGGTGATGGCCAGGAACTTCACGAGGCCGCCCCCGCCGCGGCGCGGCCGCGGACCGGACGGGGCGCCCCCAGCCCGAGGTGGTCGCGCAGCGTCTCCCCCTCGTACTCGGTGCGGAACACCCCGCGTTCCTGGAGCAGCGGGACGACGGTGTCGGCGAACTCGTCCAGGCCGCCCGGGGTCAGGTGCGGCGCGAGGATGAATCCGTCGCTCGCGTCGGTCTGCACGAACTCGTTCAGCGCCTCGGCGACCTGGAGCGGTGTGCCGATGAACGACTGACGCCCGGTCACCTCGATGATGAGCTCGCGGACGGAGAGGTTCTTGGCCTCCGCGAGGGCGCGCCACTCCGCCGCGACCGCCAGCGGATCGCGGTGCATCCGCACGGAGGCGCGGCCCCGGGCGACGGTGTGCTCGCCGACCAGCGGGTCCACCTCCGGGAGTGGACCGTCGGGGTCAAGGGCGCTGAGGTCGCGGTTCCACAGTTGCTCCAGCAGCCTGATGGCGGTCTGGCCGCTGACCTGCTGGCGGCGGATCAGGGCGGCCTTCTCGTGGGCCTCCGCCTCGGTGTCGCCGAGGACGAAGGTGACGCCGGGCAGGATCTTCAGGTCGTCGTGCGAGCGGCCGTACCGGGCCAGGCGCCCCTTGACGTCGGCGTAGAAGGCCCGGCCCGCCTCCAGGGTGCCGTGCCGGGTGAAGATGGCGTCGGCGGCCGAGGCGGCGAACTCGCGGCCCGCCTCCGAGTCGCCCGCCTGGAAGATCACCGGGCGGCCCTGCGGGCTGCGCGGCACGTTGAAGTGCCCGGAGATGTCGAACTCGCGGACGTGGTGGTCGAACCGTCCGGGGCGCGGTGCGCGGAGGAAGACGCCGGTCTCCTTGTCCGCCACGATCTCGTCGCCGTGCCAGGAGTCGAACAGCTCCCACGTCGCCGCGAGGAACTGCCGGGCGCGCTCGTAGCGGTCCTCCTGCGCGAGGAACCCGCCGCGGCGGAAGTTCTCGCCGGTGAACGCGTCCCAGGAGGTGACCACGTTCCAGGCCGCCCGGCCCGCCGAGAGGTGGTCCAGCGAGGCGAACTGCCGTGCGACCTCGTAGGGTTCGTTGAAGGTGGAGTTGATGGTCCCGGCGAGGCCGAGCCGCTCGGTGACGGCCGCGAGCGCCGCCAGGACGGTGAAGGTGTCCGGGCGTCCCACCACGTCCAGGTCGTATATCAGGCCGTTCTGCTCGCGCAGCCGGAGCCCTTCGGCGAGGAAGAGGAAGTCGAACTTGGCGCGCTCGGCCGTCCGGGCGAGGTGGACGAAGGAGCTGAAGTCGATCTGGCTGCCTGCGGCCGGATCGCTCCAGACGGTGGTGTTGTTGACGCCGGGGAAGTGCGCGGCGAGGTGGATCTGCTTGACGGGCTTGCTCATCGCTCGTGCGGTCCTTCCGGCTCAGACGGCGGTGCCGGCGGCACCGGTGCCGGTCGCGGCGGGGGTGGCGGGGGCGGCGTAGCGGTTGGCGGGGCGCGGCAGGCCGAGGAGCCCGCGCAGCGTGGAGGCCTCGTAGGCGGTGCGGAAGATCCCGCGGCGCTGGAGTTCTGGGACCAGGCGGCGGGTGATCCGTTCCAGGTCGTGGGGGAGGGCACCGGGGCGGAGCCGGAAGCCGGTGAGTCCGGCCCGCTGCCACTCCTGCAGCAGGTCGCCCAGTTCGGCGGGTGTCCCGGTGAAGACGCGGGCGTCGCCGGCGGGGGCGGCGCCCGCCCTCCGGTCGAGGCGTGCCCTGCGCTCGGCGGCGGCTCCGGGGGCCTCGTCGAGGAAGACCACCAGGTCGCCGAAGAGGTGCACGGTCTCGCCGGCACGGCCCGCGGCGGCCTGGGCCTCGCGGACCTCGGCCACGATCGCGCGGGCGTCGTCGGCGTCGCGCGGGGTGACGAACCCGATGTCCGCCGAGCGGCCCACGAGGCGGTAGGGCTCGCCGCGGTGGGCCAGTGCGGCGACGACGGGCTGGCCCTGCGGCGGGCGCGGGGTGATGGACGGCCCGCGCACGCTGAACCGGCGTCCCTCGAAGTCGATGTAGTGCAGCTTGGCGCGGTCGATGAAGCGTCCGGTGGAGGCGTCGCGGATCTCCGCGTCGTCCTCCCAGCTGTCCCACAGCCGGCGCAGCACCTCGACGTAGTCCTCCGCCTCGCCGAAGAGGTCCCGGAGGACCGCCCGGCCGGCGGGCGTGTCGAGGTCCTCGATCCGCAGGTCGGGCGCCGGGCGGCGGCCGAAGTGCGCGGCCTCGTCCGCCCGTCCGGACACCTTCACCCGGATGCCGGCGCGACCGGTGCTGACGTGATCGAGGGTGGCGACGGCCTTGGACAGGTGGAACGGTTCGGTGTGGGTGACCACGGCGGTCGGGACCAGGCCGATGTGCCGGGTCAGCGGCGCGATCCGGGCCGCGATCAGGACGGCGTCGAGACGGCCGCGCACCTGGTCGGTCCGCTCGTCCGGGTCGAAGGGGTGGGCGGACTGGAGGCCGAGGGAGTCCTCGATGGTCACCAGGTCCAGCAGGCCGCGCTCGGCCTCGGCGACGAGATCCGCCCAGTAGCCGGCGGTGAACAGGGCTTCGGGGCGCGCGTCGGGCTCGCGCCAGGCGGCGGGGTGCCAGCCCGCGCCGTCGAGGGCGACGGCCAGGTGCAGGAGGGCGGAGGATCGGGGCATGGGAGACCGTTTCCTGTCCGGAGGGGGGTGGTCGTTGACGGTGCGGAACGCGGCACGGCACGCCGGACGGAGCCGCCACGGGCCGCGGGCAGCTGCCGGCCGGTGCGGGTCGGTACGGGAGGTCGTCCGCTGCGACGCGGCTCAGGCGGCGTGCAGCGCGGCGGTGCGCGGTACGACGGCGTGCCGGGACACCGGACACAGCGCGGTGGTGACCCGCTGCAGGTCGATGTGGAGACGCGCGCACGTCGTGACGGTGAGGCAGTCGGCCTTGACGGTGACGGCCGCAGGGTGTTGCCGGATGCCTGGCACTGCCGTCACCTCCGTTCCGCTCGGTGCCCACCGGTTCGAGCTCGCGCTTGCGGTGCCGTTCTCGGCTCCGCCGGGTCATCACCTGGGGCACCCCGCCGCGGAGGAGGGTTGCCGGTCAGCAAGCCAGGGCTCGATGCTGACACTCGCGACCTGCTGCACGGTAACCCGGCGACGGCGTCCGGCACAATCCCGTCGGAGGGGCGACGGCCATGGGCGATCGAGGGAGGCGTCGACGATCCCGGTCCGGGTACGGAACCCGGTCTCACGCTCCGGCCGCTCGGCGGCCGCAAAGCCCCTCTGGCTTTGGCGACCTGAGAAGCCGTTGTCGTAGACCGGCAACCCGCCTCCACGGCGGGGTGCCCCGGGTGAGGACCCGACCGGACCACGGTAAGCGCGATGTCCCTCGGGGCGGAACGGCAAGGGTGAGGACGATGCACGCAGCTCCGGGAAGGGCCGCCGGCCGCTGCCGCGGCCGTGCTGCGGCGTGTCCGAACCGGTCGGTCGACCTGCTGTGCGTCAGCCCCGGTACGACTCCCCGCGGTGGGACCGTTTCCGGTACTGGCTCGCCCGGCCGGTCATCGCCGACGGACTGGCCGTCACCCTGGAGGTCACCGCCCACAGCGCCGCGCTCGGGATCGCGGGCGGCGTCGTCCTCGCACTGGCCAGGTTCTCCCGCAGCCCGGTGCTGCGTGCCGTCAGCTCGTTGTGGTGCTGTTCTTCCTCTGCAACTTCAGTGCGCTGCAGGGCACGTTGAGCCTCGGTGTGCCGCTTGGGCCGGCGTTCTGGCACTTCGGCGAGTCGAAGCCGGCCACCGACACGGTGATCGCCGTCGTGGGCCCGAGCCTCAACGAGGCCGCCTGCACCGCCGGGGTGGTCTGCACGGACGAGCTGCTGCTGCACCCCGACCCGCATCCCGACCGGGAGGGCCGGCGCGGCGAACCGGTCTCACCGGCGGGCCGCCCTGAGTTCGCGGATCAGGGCGCGGACGAGGACGCCGGAGGCCAGCTCCGGGGTGGCGAGGTAGCCCACGGAGCGGGTCGGCCGTTCGGGGCCGAGGTCGGTGATCCCGATGCCATCCGGTGCCCCGGTCAGCGAGAGGGCGGGCACGATCGCGAAGCCGAGGCCCCTGGCGACCAGCGAGAGCACCGCGCCGTCGTCCTCGGCCAGGACGGTCGCCTGCGGGATCCAGTCCTGCCCGGCCCACCACCGACGCGTGTACGAGCCGCAGTTCTCGTGCCAGTCCACCAAGGGCAGGGACCGCGGGTCGGGGTGACCGGCCGGGTGCACCAGCTGGTACGGCTCCTCGAGGAGCACGCCGCCGATGAGCCCCGCGGGAGGGGAGGCGGCGTCGATCGTCGCGATGCCCACGTCCGCGTGCCCCTCGGCGACCTCGCCGGCGGCGCCCGCGCCCAGTTCGCGGACGATGCGCACCTCCGGTTCGACCCCGGGGTGGCGGGCGGTGAGGCGCTCCAGGGCGGGCGGCAACAGGTGGAGCGCGGCGCTGCGGAAGGCGGCGATGCGCAGCCGTCCGGTGACCGTGCCCCGTTCGGCGCTGCGGGCCTCGGTGGCCAGGGTCTCCAGGAGCCGCAGGACCCGGCGGGCGTGGGCGGCAGCGGCGGCACCGGCCGGGGTGGGTGTCGCGCCCTTGCGGCCCCGCTCGAACAGGACCGCACCGACCTTGCGTTCCGTCCCGCGGATGGAGTGCGAGACCGCGGACTGGGTCAGTCCGAGGGCCCTGGCGGCCGCCGAGAACCCGCGCTCGCGGTCGACGGCCACGAGGATGCGGAGCTCGTGGGGGGCGAGGTCGGTGGCGGCAGCCGCGAGGGCAGCCGCAGGGGAGGCGGGAACTGCGGCTGCCACGGGGCCCACCCGCTTCCATGAGGGCCCTTCATGGATCGGGCCGTTCCATGAGCGCAACCGTCTCCCCGGGCCGCGCATTCCTCCGTACGTTCACCTTCATGACCGAGACCGCGCTGACCGTGCACCAGACCGCCCGCCCCCACGGCTTCCCCACCCCCGACCACTTCGCCTTCGTCGAGTCCGCCGTACCGGTGCCCGGCCGGGGGACGGCGCTGGTGGAGAACCTGTACTGGTCGGTGGACCCCTACCACCGCGAGATGATGGACGGGGACTTCGCGCTGGACGCACCCCTGGAGGGCCGCACCATCGGCCGGGTCGTGGACTCCCGCGACCCGGCGCTGCGCGAGGGCGCGATCGTCCTCCACCGGCTGGGCTGGCGCACCCACGCCGTCGTCGCCCCCGGACAGGCGCGTGCCGTCCCCCACTTCGACGGGGTACCGCTCTCCGCGCACTTGAGCATCCTCGGCGGCACCGGCCTGACCGCCTACGTCGGGCTCACCCGGATCGCCGAACTCCGCGAGGGGCAGGACGTGTTCGTCTCGGCGGCGGCCGGCGGCGTGGGCACGGCCACCGGGCGGCTCGCCCGGCTGATGGGTGCGGGACGGCTGGTCGGCAGTACGGGCAGGACGGCGAAGGCCGCCCACCTGATGGAACACGTCGGCTACGACGAGGTCTTCGACTACCACGCGGGTCCGGTGGCCGAACTCCTCGCCGCGGCGGCGCCCGACGGGATCGACCTCTTCGTGGACAACGTCGGCGGCGAGCACCTGGAAGCGGCGATCTCCTCGCTGCGCGCGTACGGACGGATCGTGCGGATCGGCACGATCGCCCAGTACAACAGCACCGGCACGCCCCACGCCCTGCGCAACCTTCCCGACATCGTCGAGAAGAGCCTGCGCATGGAGGGCTTCCTGGTCCGCAACCACACCGGGGTCCAGCAGGAGCTGTACGAGTTCGTCGTGCCGCACCTGCAGAGCGGACGCCTCACGCTCGACGAGACCGTGGTCGACGGCTTCGACGCCATCGTGGACGCGTTCCTGGGGATGCTGAGGGGCGAGAACCTGGGCAAGATCGTCGTGCGGGCGACCGGGGTGACCGGGGCGGACGGCTGAACGGACCGTCCCGCCCGCCCCGGCCCCGGTCTCCGCGTCCGCGGGTCGCAGCGGTGGACCACGGTGTGGCGCCGCGGACGTGCGGCCGCCCGGGTGGATGCCGATCCCCGCGTCGGGTCCCGTCCGGTACCGGCTGTCGGACCTCGTCCACGGGCCGACGGAAGCGGGATGCCGGTCGGCCGGACCGGGACCCGGCGCGGGGTTCGAAGCCCCCGGGGGCGCGACGACGGCGCTGGCACCGCGCCCCGTCCGGAGGCCCTCGCCCGCCCTGGACCCGCAGGGCCGTTTCCCTGCCGATCCCGTGGGCGGGCCACCGACCCGGGCCCGGCACGCGCCGGTGCCCGGTCCGGTGAGCACATGTTCCGTCGTGGTCGGACGACCCCTGCCGCCCGAACGGGTGCGGAGGGCCGGGCGTTCGGTTCAGGCGCGCCGCAGCGCGAACCAGACGGTCTTCCCGCGCCGCGTCGTGCGGGTGCCCCACGCGGAGGCGAGGGCTTCGAGCAGGAGCAGCCCGCGGCCGTTCTCGGCGTCGGGGCCGGGGTCCCGCACGAAGCGGACGGACGGGAGGCCGCTGCCGGGGTCCTCGACGTTGACGGTGAGCGAGTCGCGGCTCTGGCAGAGGGTCGCGCGGATCCGTCCGGGTGTGCCGGACGGTCCCGTCGCGGCGTGCCGGACGGCGTTGGTGAAGATCTCGCTGAGCAGCAGCTTCACGGTGTCGACGAGGTCACCGGACCCCCAGGCGCAGAGGAGGTCGGCCGCAGCGTTGCGGAGGTCGCGGGCGGACTCTCCGGCGGGTGCGACGCGGATCCGGGCGTAGAACTCGAGTTCGCCGGTCTCGCGGCACGCGCACCGGTGGGACCGGGGGAGCAGCGGGCGCCGGGCCCCCTCCGGGTGGTCGGACCTGAGGACGAGCACGCGCTCGGACCTCGCCCGTCCGGCGGGGTTCGTCGTACATCGGACTTCCATGGTCTTCCCCCAGGGTCGGGGTACGGCCTCGCGGCCGGCGGATGGCGGGACCACGGGCCGGCGGCGGTCGTCGCCTCCCGGGGCGGGAGGGTCCTCGGCCGCGCGGGCCGAGTGCCGCGGAGGGCTGCCGGCGGTCGTGGGGCGGCCGTGCGGGCGGTCCGTGGCGCCCCGGCATCCGGGGCTGCGGAATGCCGGGGCGGGGGTCGGGCCCCGTCCGGGCGTGAGGTGTCGCTTCGAACGTGCTCCGGTGCGGTGGGCGGCGATCGGCGGCGCACTGGCGGGGCCGCGGCGCTGCGAGGCGCCCGGGTCCGTGGGGCCTTCGCCGGACGCACGGCCCGAGGAGGTGGCGCGGCGTCCGCTCCCGCGGGGATCGAGCCCGCGGTCCGGTCGGCCACCGGCGGGGACGGTCGTCTGTGGCGACCCGTTCCTGCCGTACCGGGGACCATACACCTCGGTCTACGCGCGTTGCAAGGGTGCTCCCGGGGCGCCGCCGTCGGCGTTCGGGGGGTGGTGAGCAGGCGTGCGGGACCGCCGACGGCGCCGGTCGGGGCGGGCCGCCCCACCGGTCGGTGCGGCGCGGGGCCGGCGTTGAGTCACGGCGCCACGTCCAGTGACACCACGCTGCACTCGTTCGTTGCGCCGAAGCCCGACGGCGGTTCGAAGGAGCGCGAACTCGGCGACTTCCGTCAGCAACTCGACGATCAAGGGCAGCGTGCTGTCCTCGAACGGCACGCTGCTCGCCCTCTGCGGCTCGACCATCAACGGCGGCTCGGTGGACGTCTCCCGTGCCGGCAGCTTCGTGATCGTCGGCGACCCGGGTGACGACGGCTGCGCCGGCAAGCAGTCCACGGTTCGGTGCTGCTGTCAGGGGGGGGCGCGCGGGGGGGGGGTGCGGGCCGCGAGCTGGCCGGCCCGGCCCCCGAGGCCGCCCCAGCGGTCGGGGTGTTCCAGGGAGGCAACCCGGCCGAGGCCCCAGACCTGGGCCTGCTCGGGCGCGGTGGGACGGTCGCCGGGCCCGGTGGCGACGGCGCCCGCGGTGGCGCACCAGAGCGGCGCGCCGACCCCCGCGTCGCCGAGGGCCTGTAGCAGCAGGAGGGTGGCGGCGAGGCCGGCGGGCAGCGCCGGGTGGGCGGGGTGCGGCGCCGGGTCGAGGGCGAGCATCGAGAGCACGCCGGCCGGTGTACCGGCCTCGGCCGCCTCCCGCAGCCGGGCGGCCAGCGCTGCACGGTCGTCGTCGCCGGCGGCCCAGGTGACCACCCGGACGTCGGCGCCCTCGCGGGTGAGCGCGGCGGACACCTCGGCGGTGCGATCGGCCGGGCCGACCCCGCCCGGGACCACGAGCAGCCAGCTCCCGGACACCGGGACGGCAGGCTCGGTGGCGGGGCGCCAGACGGCCCGGTAGCGCCAGCCGTCCGCGGTGGACTGCTCGCGGCAGCGGCGGCGCCAGGCGGCGATCGCCGGAAGGGCCGTACCGAGCGGCTGGTCGGCGTCGAGCTCCAGTTCGCCGGTGAGCGCGGCCAGGTCCTCGCACTCGACGACCTCCCAGAATCGGGCGTCCACCGCATCCGGCTCCCCGGCCGCCCCGGTCGCGCCGGCAGCGGCGGGCGCGGGCCAGTAGCGCTCCCGCTGGAAGGCGTAGGTCGGCAGGTCCGTGCGGCGGGCCCCGGTGCCGGCGAAGTACGCCGGCCAGTCGACGGCCGCGCCGCGCGCCTGCGCGGTGGCCAGGGCGGTGGTCAGCGTCCGGGCCTCCGGCCGGCCGTGGCTCAGCACCGGGGCGAAGGCGGCGGACCCGGTGGCGCAGTCCTGGCCGAGGGCGCTGAGGACGCCGTCGGGGCCGAGCTCCAGGTAGGTGGTGACGCCCTGGCCGGCCAGGGTCCGGACGGCGTCGGCGAAGCGGACGGCCTCGCGGACGTGCCGCACCCAGTACTCGGGGTCGCGGACCTCTTCGGCGGAGAGCGTGTCGCCGGTGACGGTGGAGACGATCGGGATCCGCGGCACCTCGTAGGCCACCTGGGCGGCGACGGCGCGGAAGTCGTCGAG